>JABDMM010000047.1 GCA_013001465.1 Chitinophagales bacterium
TCATAGAGTTTCTCGAACCTTTCGGGATTGTCTTTATAGTACTTAAAGGTTTTTTCATACTCAAGTAATGTGACATCATGTGACTTCAAAGTCTGTTTTTGAAAAGCTGCCACTCTGATCATAGCGCTATCCTTAGGTGTTTTTTCGATCTCGATAACGGCATCTGCTAAATGTAATTCTATAAGAATAGAGATAAAGGTATCCTCGTCCATTAGGTAGGCCGGACGTTCTACCGTTTTATCTTTACCACTGCAGCCCAGCTGTAGCAGGATTATCGAGAATAATAAATATTTTAGCGGAAATTTAACACACATTGAGCGAAATTAAAATTGAAGACTACCACAAGATTAAGAAATTTCTCGATGAGAAACAGGTCAGTTTGGTTGCTGTATCGAAAACAAAACCGGATTCTGTTATACTAAAACTGTACGAGAATGGTCAAAAGCTTTTTGGAGAAAACAGGGTTCAAGAACTAGCCGATAAGTATAAAAGGCTGCCAAAGGACATTGAATGGCATATGATAGGCCATCTGCAAAGAAACAAAGTAAAATATATAGCCGGATTTGTAGATATGATACAATCCGTCGATTCTAAAAAACTCCTTAAAGAAATTAACAAGGAGGCTAGAAAAAATAAAAGGATGATTAAATGTTTGCTGCAATTTCATATCGCACGTGAAGACAGTAAATACGGACTTAGTCTGGAGGTGGCTCGTGACATTCTCACAACATCTGAAATGTCAAATGTCAGTATTCAGGGCGTCATGGGTATGGCTACTTTCACTGATGAACAGAGTATCATTGAAAAGGAGTTTAAAAATCTGGACTCTATATATAAAGAGATTAAAATGCAATTCTATAAAGAAGATGAAAATTTCAAGTACATATCGATGGGAATGTCTGGAGACTACAAAACAGCAATTCAATGTGGCAGCAATATGGTTAGGCTTGGAAGTGTTCTTTTTGGAGCCCGGCATTAAACAAAGACCTTCCTGGCTCTTCTCAGGGCAGTTTCAAATTCCGATATATTAAAGTCCTCTCCAAAAGCATCTCCACCAAATAGATTGATCAAGTGCTCGGTTGGCATGTTTCCTATCAGATCATCTTGTGCCATGGGGCAGCCACCGTATCCATGAATAGCGGTATCAAAACGGTTACAACCATTTCGATAAGCAGCTTCTATTTTTTCGCGCCAATTATGAGGTGCAGTATGGAGGTGTGCTCCAAACTCGATCTCAGGAAAACGTGGCACGAGTGTTTTGAATAGATGTTCAATTGAACTCGCATTTCCTACTCCTACGGTATCAGAAAGGGAGAAAACGGATATACCCAATGAAGCTAGCTTAGAAACCCATTCTTCAGCAATTTCGGGTCCGTAAGGATCATCGTAAGGGTTTCCAAACCCCATTGATATATAGATAAGAAGGCTCTTCGAATGCCTTTGAGCAATTTCATTGATCTTTTGTACTCTTTCAAAGGATTGTTCAATTGTGGAGTTAGTATTTCTTTGCTGAAATGTTTGAGAAATCGAAAATGGAAACCCCAGATACTCTATCTGTTCATACTTACAAGCATCATTCGCTCCTCGAATATTTGCGATGATAACGAGTAGCTTCGTTTTGGTATCAGAAAGATTGAGTTTATCCAGCACTGCAGCAGTATCTTTCATCTGCGGCACAGCTTTGGGGGATACAAAGCTTCCACAATCGAGTGTATGATAGCCTACTTTAAGAAGTTGCTGAAGGTATTCAACTTTTATATCGGTAGGGATCCAGTTGTGAATCCCCTGCATAGCATCTCTCGGGCACTCTATAAGCTTGATCATAAGTTCAGTCTAATTTAAATATAAAGATTTGTTGTAACATTTTCTTTCTTACTCCCGTTTTATATATTTATATTTTATATATATTTTAAGTTAAACCATCATGAAAAATTTAATACTCTATATTTCATTAACCCTACTTGCAAATTGCCTTATTGCCCAGGAATTCATAGGAGTTGCTGCCTCACACAAGTTAATTACTCCGGCAGTCAAGACTACCAGTAGTGCGTGTCCTAATGGCAATGAGCAAACAGTCTCAGACAACGAAACGTTCGAAAAAGAACTTGTCGAACTGATAAATCTTGAAAGAGCAAGTGTTGGTGCACCTCCGGTTAAACTAGTGAACGAACTTACATACTCTTCTCGATTTCATTCTAAAGATATGGCTGATCAGGATTATTTTTCGCATAATTCTGCAAGTGGTTGTACCACCTTCGACAGAATTTCTGCATTCTACACTTATCTAAGTGCAGGAGAAAACATCGCATCAGGGTTTTCGAATCCGGAAACAGTACATCAAGGGTTTATCAATAGCCCACCACATTACAGTACGATGATCAACGCTTCATATAATGAAGTAGGCGTAGGATACTCTTATAATACACAGGCTTCTGGACAGACGAGATGGGTCGAAAACTTTGGAAGTCGCCAGGGGATCTA
>JABDMM010000060.1 GCA_013001465.1 Chitinophagales bacterium
GGATGCGAAGCTAGTAGTCAGATAGAAAGTATAGATGTTAAGGAATTCGACGATGATATATTTGTCCCTTCCGCATTTTCACCTAACGATGATAATCTGAACGATAAGTTTTATATCGTTTCGAAGAATGTTGCAAGCGCATATTTTGCGATCTACAACAGATGGGGTGAGCGTGTTTTTGAGACGAATGATCTGTCGAGAGGATGGGATGGAACCCACAAAGGTGAGCTCCTCAATCCGGATGTTTTTGTTTATTACTTAAAAGGAGTGTTTTACGACGGGGAGTCTTTCCTTAAGAAAGGAAATATTACCCTTATTAAATAACGGGATTATGAAATCAGGATGTTTAATTGCGCTGTTAAGCTTTTGCTTAGTAGCTTACACGGGAATTGTAAAATCGCAGGACGTGCACTTTTCGCAGTACTACGCGTCGCCGCAATTGGTAAATCCGGCTTTGACCGGAGTGTTTAACGGAGGGTTCAGGTTTGCGGCTCAGTATCGAAACCAGTGGAGATCTGTAACGCCAAATACTTTTAGTACCATTGCTTTTTCAGCGGATATGTCTTTGCTTAAAAGATCTCTTGGAAAAGATTATGTCGGTATCGGTATAAACTTGTTTCAGGATAGGGCAGGAGATGGGAATCTTGGACTGACCTATGCAGGATTTTCGATGGCTTACAGCAAAGCACTGAGCAGAAATACGAAACAATACCTTTCCTTTGGAGCGCAATTTGGCTTTACACAACGAAAGATCGATTTTGAATACTTAGTGTTTAACAGTCAGTACGACGGAAACACCATAAATGGCTTCTCCACATCTAGAGAACCGCTTTCTAAAAACAGATATTTTAACTGGGATAACCAGATCGGATTGTTGTGGTACATGTCACCGACGGATGAGATCAATGTGTTTGCCGGAATGTCGATAGCACATTTAAACCGACCAAATCAGTCGTTCTACACAAACGGAGACCAGCCATTGTTTATTAAATACACGCTGCACGCAGGAATGGAATTACAAACTACCGAGCAGTTCCATATACTACCGAAACTATTGGTACTAAAACAAGGACCATCACAAGAGATAAATATCGGTGCAACAACAAGACTTGTACCTAACCCGCATAACCATGGATTTGTAAATTCTTTTTATGGAGGCGTTATGTACCGATTCTCGAATTTTACATCGCACGATGCGATCATCTTTTTGGCAGGGGGAGAATACCGAAGGATCAACTTCGGTTTGACTTTTGACATGAACGTATCGAGACTGGTAGAAGCATCCTACTCCGTAGGCGGACCAGAATTATCGATCACTTATATATTGCCGAGTGGCAAGCTGGGAGGATCTAATAATACGCGGTATTGTCCTGATGGGATCAATTTTTAAATAACGAGGCAGGGACGTCTTGAATGGAGGATTGAGAATGGAGAATGGAGAATTTTTGAGTGGCTTCGCCACGTCGTATTATAGGAGTATTTATCTCATTTCATCCCAAGATGCTTAAATATAAATCCAAACTTCATCGCATTGGTAGCTCGTTGACCGTCTAATGTCGTTGATCCGTAATGACCTGCCATTTCTTCTACCAGAAGTAAATGATGATTTTGTTTATCGATGTCTTGGAGTGCTGCTACGAATTTATAAGAATGAAATGGGTGCACCCGATCATCATTTCTGGATGTTATTACCAAAGTGGCGGGATAATTTATACCTGTTTTTAAATTATGCAGAGGTGAATATGATAGTAAATTTGTGAATTCGATAGAATCGTTTATCGAGCCATATTCTTCATGCCACACTCCTGCAATTCCATATTTTTCGTACCTGATCATATCCAGTAGACCAACTTCGGGTACAGCAGCTTTGAATAATTCTGGCCGTTGTGTCATAACAGCACCAACGAGCAAACCACCATTTGAGCCTCCCGTAATAGCGATCTTGGGCAATACTACGCAATTGGAGGTGCGAACAAAGAAGAAATGTATTTCTTCGCCGGAGCTCAAGATGGCAGTATAAACAGGTATATAGATGGTAATTGGAGTACCAGAGGAGGTGGCGACATGTTTGAATTTATAATTAATGCGAATAACCTTGATCTTGTGTATGGAACATCTAATAATGATTTACAAAGATCTTACGATAGATATAACAATAGACCAATTGTAAATGCTCCACCTCAGTCAGACAATCGTGAGTATATTGGATTCCCTTTGATCCATGATCCGGTGAATCAAGATATTATTTTATTAGCACGAAAAGATATTGAGTACACTATAAATGAGGGGCAGATATGGACTACCGTTCCAACAATCGTCGAAGGGAGAGTGATTTCTCTAAGTATTTCTAAAGGGGATAATTCTATCCTATATTTTTCAAAGCAAGGACCAAAGAATTTCAACAAAGATGCAGGGCTGTATTTAGTCAAAGATCTCTATTCAACTCCTGACATAGATACTGTAGAAAATAGTTTACTGGACCAATATCTGTCAAAAGCATCCATTTCCAAGGTTATTGCAAACCCGGTCAACGCAAAGCAAATTTGGGTTTTCTTCGGAAATTTATCCGCAGGACGAAAAGTGCTCATTGGTAATGAAGTACTGGGAGTTTGGCACTTTGATACTTTGAGCGGTTGCTTACCAAATTTTCCAATAAACACTGCAGTTTTAGATCAAAGTTCTTCTAATCGCTTGTTTGTTGGTACCGACGTTGGTGTTTTCTTTCGAGACGATAATATGCAAGACTGGGAATATCTCGGTAATGGCCAATCCGGAGCTAAGGTTTTCGATATGGAGATCAATTATTGCACAAGAAAACTCAGAGTCGCTACTTTCGGAAGAGGCATATGGGAAGCTGACCTCAAAAGTCTTGACTCGATCTCAACAATCACTTCCGATACCGTTTGGTCTCAATCCAATCAAGGTTCAAATACAAAGTATGTTTTCTGTAATATCAGAATTCAATCAGGAACAACTCTAGAGTTGAACGAGATCAAATTGGTGATGAATCCTGATACGAAGATCATAGTGGAGAGAGGTGCAAAGTTGATTCTGGATGAAGCATTGATCACCGCAAACACCGAATACTGCGATAAACCTTGGAAAGGGATAAAAGTTTTGGGTAAGAGTTCTAACACCATACAACCTGCTACAATCGATGTATATGATTTAGCGAATAATACAGTAGGCAACTACCCGAATACAGACAATGATCATGGTACATTAATAATTAAACGCAATCTAGTTACAAATACCCCATGGGGAAAGAGCAAGATTAATTTAGCGAGAACTGCAATTACTTCACTTAATGGAGGAATCATTGTGGCTGAGGAAGCAGACTTTAAGAACAACAGAAAAGCCATAGCATTCATGAGTTACGAGCACGACAGAAGTGCAAGTTACTTCAGAGACTGTACCTTTAAATATGACAATACAATGCCTTACGAAGCAGATGCTTTGGTATCTTTATGGAGACACAACGGAGTGGTGTTTGAGGGCTGTGAGTTTAGAAATGACAACTCCGGATTTGATATTGCTCAAAATTCATTTACGATGCTTGAAAACTTTGGAATTGGAATTGCAAGTATGGATGCAGATTATAAAGTGTTGCCGATATGTGTTCGCGATTCTAATGGAGTTTGTCTTGACAGTCTGCCGGGCTATTCTCCGAGTGTGTTTAGTGGAATGTACCGTGGTGTTACTTCAAGTTTTACGACTACCTATCCATCCAAATCGACAGGCCGGATCATTATAGATCATGCAATATTTGAAAATAATCACAGAGGTGTTACCCTGAAAGGAGCTGGAATGGCTGGAATAACCAATTCAAATTTTACGATCGACAATGATTGGTTCAATGGACTTAAAACATCGTCCTTCAATAATTACTCTCATGGCATTCACTTGGAGGGCTGTATTGGATATACGATCGAGGATAACAATTTTACAGCCACAGGCGAGGCTTCCAGCAATTTAAACTGGGGTATCGTTATTCACAATGGTCATAACTACAATGAAAGGCTATATCGCAACAATTTTACCGATATGCTTGGTGGTGTTGCTGCTATTGGTAAAAATGGTGGAACTAAGCTGAACAAACCAACCAGCAAAGGATTGCAGATCAAGTGTAATAAGTTTTATGGATCGAATCTTGATATTGGGATATATAAAGGAGTAAGCCAACATAATCTGTTATTGGGACTGAATGTTTACCAGAATATTAAACCGGAAATACATCCATTACAAGGAAGGTGTCTTACAATTGGTGATCCGGATGAAATCTCTCAAGCTCCATCAAACAATCGATATACCCAAACAGTAACCAATACAGCTCTGAATTTGCAGTCCCATATCTGGACACATTCCTTTACACCGGTTACTACTTTTGCGCATCCTCAATCCCCTATGGAATATGTACCTGATCAGGTTTTGGTTTCTAATCCAATAAATTTGAAGCAATGCAACAACGCGTTTAACCCAAACTCTTGTCCGGTTTCAGACATTGTCGATGACATTTACATGAAAAGTCAAATTCTGACAATCGATCAGGAACTGGAAGAGCTGAATGAGGAATGGCAGAATGTAAAGGATCATGCTCAACAATTACTGCAAGATCTGGAGAATGCTACTGAAGCCAACATCGATGGAGTATATGATTTGATGTCTCAGGAAGAAATCCTTGATCCGCAAGTACTGGAAGCCGCCATCTTTCATTATGCTGCTACCTATGATCTTGCAGGGTTAAAGATCGCGCTCATTGCTCACAGTAGCCTAGAGGAATCTACAATTGAAGAATTAGTAAACGCTTATCTGCCTTTTACCCAACAGGACATCAATGACATAATCATTGCTCAACAACAAAGTTCTCCTTACCAGGAACTGATCAATAAAATATTAGCAGCAAATTCAGATCGTAAATATTGGATAACCCGCCTTGCAGCGTACTATCTCGAAAACGATCAAACAGCTGACCTGATCTTAGAACTCGAAGCGGATACTTTTAGCTCAAGCAAACAATTGTTGCTTCCCCTCTATGCTCTTCATAAAACTTATGAGGAAACATTGATCTTGCTGGATGCTGTTTACCCTAACAGCGGTGAATGTATGCCATGCAGGGAATATTGGTTGTGGAAACTTGACCAGCTTGAGTTAAACCCAGATAGCATAGCATACGCAGATTCCACCATCAATTTTCTGAAAAGTATATCGGATTTCGAAACCGATATTGCTGCTATGACTATTTCTTCGTTAGAAAAAAATGATATAAAGTTTGAAGAAGGTTTCCCAGATGAAAATGGAATCACTTTTAAAAACAGTTTTCGGGAGAATCTATGGGACAAAGTCTATTATGTTGATAAACCGGTTCTAGAGTTATATCCAAACCCCGCTACAAGTCAGTTAACTGTTTCAGGTCATACTGGAACAGAAACTAGTGTGAATGAAATCATTTTAACAGACATTAAGGGAAATGTCATTTGGAATAATTTGATTTGGGATATAGAATACCAGTTTTTAGTAGATGTTTCTCATTTTTCTACCGGAGTTTATATTGTCCATCTTGTTTCAAACAACAATGTAGTTACTGGAAGGAAGTTAATAATAAGTAAATGAGGCTCAGTTTTAGTTTTGTTTTAACTGTGATCATCTTGGGAGTGCAACCTATAGTCGCTCAAACATATTTTTCGAAAACTTATGATAAGGATAGTATGTTTCAATTCAGTGGAAACATTGTTAAACTCCAGAATGGGGAGCTGTTTTCTGAAAGTTCATCCGAAAGGAAAGGCAGTAACCTCAGGGGAAAGATTTTCTTAGTTGTAGATACTACTGGTGCTGTGGTTAGGAGTTCCTATTTAGAATTTGCAGGACATCATGTAAGCAGTGCAAGTATAAGTAGTGCATCTCAAAACGGAATTTTTTACAATACTGGATTTATGTCCGATGCAATTACAGGAAACTTTGATGCTTTTGTTGTCAAACATGACCAACATGGTGACACAATCTGGAAAAACATTATAGATAGTGCGACTGAAGCTGGCTTTGATGTACTTTTAACACACAATGACCAATTTTACATAACCGGCGCTATAGATTTTGATGATGGTATACAATTCAATTCTGATATTTTCCTTTCAAAATTCGATTCAAGCGGCCATTGTCTATGGACAACGTATTACGGGGGCAAAGATGATGACAGAGGTCTGAGCTTAGTTAAAGATAAAAACACTATTTACATCGGAGGGAATACCAACTCACCAAGTAAGGGAGATAACTATGATACATACTTGTCTAAAGTTAGTTTGGCGGGTGATCTAGAATGGGAGAAAATATACGGTAGCGATGGAGGAGATGGAGGAGTAAACTTTCTGGTAATGGATAAAAACAAGGATTTAGTCTTTGCTTCTACACTTGACACAACGTTGAACTTCATGGAGTATTCCACTAGATACATTGCTAAAACAGACACAATGGGAAACATAAAGTGGCGAAGATTTTTTTCACGTGGATATTTACTGGAAATCTGGAATATTATAGTTACTCCTGAAGATGAAATATTGTTATGCGGTTTTGAAGCTCCTAATAAAGACTTTGGTTGGATAGCCAAGCTCACACCTGGAGGAAATATCTTGTGGGAACGTAGATATCAGACGCGAAAAGAAAAACACCCGTTAGTCGAGCACTACATTACAGATATGGTCCTTCTGGATAACGGTGATATTATGTCTTTAGGCACTGCACCTTCCATTACTGATACAAACCGCTACGATCGCGACATTTGGGTAATGCGCCTGGATGAAAAGGGCTGCTTATACCCGGGCTGCGATTCTCTGGATGTACCTGTCGTGGATACACCGGATTTTCCGGAGTATATTGTCTATCCCAATCCGGCTCGGTCCGTAACAAAGATCGCCCTGGAAGGTCCGTTAAAGAAAGACATGGAAATCGAGATCATCAATTTAATGGGTCAGAGAGTACGTGAAATAACAGCCAAAAAAGGCTGGATAGATATACCCATAGATGTTTCCACTTTAGGATCGGGATTGTATTTGATCAGGATCATTTATGAAGATGCTGTTATTGATGTTCAGAGGTTGGTGAAGGTTGAATAGTCGTTTGGTTGATTGGTCGATTAGGGATCAGGGATTGGGTCTGACCCATCATAGACCGTTCCGGCGAAAGCACGAAACACCATCATAATCACATAATCACATTTTCGAATTAATGAACACTCAGTTTGCTATTATTACTTTAGTAACTCGTACTCAAAATACATTTGAGGAAGGATTTCCTGACACCAGTGAAATTGGGGTGTACAAAACCACTGTAAAGGAAAATCTGTGGGACAGAGTAAGAAGGGTAGACTATAACATAATATCTCTTCATCCAAACCCGGCATCGAATACTTTACATGTGTCTGGGTACTTTACAGAAAAGACACGAATCTTGTTAAGTGACATTGCAGGTAAGATTATCTGGCAGGAAAGTAATGCTGCTGGAGCTTACAATCATTCTATCGATGTGTCCAACTTACAATCTGGACCTTATCTTTTTCATATAAAGTCAGGAATCAAATTATTGGCTGGTAAAAAGTTAATTATAAAGTAATGAAAGTACTTTGCACTATACAACTATTCCTTTTTCTGGCTACATGTACCTATAGCCAGCCTTACTTTTCAAAGACTTATGATCAGGACAGTGTGTTTCAGTTTAGCGGCGACTTGGTCCAATTAAAGAATGGTAATTTTTTTTTTGAATCTAGTTCCGATAGAAAGGGCAGTATTTTTAGAGGTAAGTTGTTCATTGCAATTGACAGCAGTGGCAGTGAAGTTAGCAGGTCTTATATAGAG
>JABDMM010000062.1 GCA_013001465.1 Chitinophagales bacterium
TCCGTATCCAGAGCGCTAAGCATTTCTATCAGGAAACGTGCATTGAATCCAATTTGCAAGTCTTCACCTTCATAATTGCAGGCTAATCTTTCTGAAGCTTCGTTAGAAAAATCCAGGTCCTGAGCAGAGACTTTCATTTCACTGCCTGCAAGATTGAGCACAACCTGGTGTGTCGTTTTATTGGAAAAGATAGAAACACGTTTGAGTGTATTTTGAAGATGCTGTCTTCCTATCTCAAGTTTGTTTGGATTTTCAGTAGGAATGACTGCATTATAATCCGGGTATTTTGCATCTACAAGGCGACAGATCAAGTTGATATCCCCAAAGCTGAAGAAAGCATTTGAGCTGTTGTAAGCAATATTAACCGAAGTATCATCAGGAGGTAAAGCACCTTTCAGCAAACTCAATGCCTTTTTTGGAATGATAAAAGAAGCTGCTTTTTCTGAAGCAGCATCGGAACGCTTGTATCTAACCAGTTTATGTGCATCGGTAGAAACGAAAGTAAGACCTTCAGGAGCCAGCTGAAAAAATACGCCTGTCATCGCTGGTCGTAATTCGTCATTGCTCACAGCAAAAAGCGTTTTGTTAATTGCCTTTCCGAGAACAGAAGCGACGATCTTGGTATCTGTTGTATCTTCCGCTTGCGGGATCTTGGGAAAATCATCCGGATTCTCCCCGGCAAGTTTGTATTTACCATTCTCTGATGAAAGCTCCACACCATAAGATTTGTCATCTACCGTAAAGGTGATCGGTTGCTCCGGTAATGTTTTAAGGGTGTCGATCAGAATTTTAGCCGGGATAGCTATTTTACCGCTTTGCTTGGATTCAATGCTCAACTTTGTCGACATTGATATTTCAAGGTCTGTCGCATAGATAGTTAACTCATTCTTATCGATATCGAAAAGAAAGTCTTCAAGAATTGGTAAAACGGTGTTTGAGCCAATTACTCCGCTGATAAGCTGTAATTGCTTCAATAAATTGGTTGAGGATACAATAAATTTCATGCTTGTCGTGCTTTAAGCGACAAATATAAAGTATATAATGCTGAAAGGGGGTGTGGATAATTATTTTTGCTTGGGGATATTAAAATGCAGATTGTCAACTATTTAATTCCTCAACTTCAAAGAAATCCTCATGTTTTTGGAAAATAGGGCCGAAAACAAAGAACTGAATTACAGCAAAATCCTCTTTTTCATTAACAAGTGCGTAGTATCTGTCGACATCGTACTCCATTTTTTGACCTTCTAATGAAGTTTGAAGCTTAGTGCGCTCGCTGACTTCTTTATAAAAGAAAGGTATTTCAAAACGCTCTTCTTTTGTTTCAATTTCCAGAACTGCAAACGGTGTTGTCTGAACTACAGAATCTCTTTTGGAGTGATCATTGACATAGGTTTCTATGCTTTTCGAATTGAATAGTTCGAGATAAGCTCTAAGCAGATCTGGTGAATAAATTTTATAAGACTCGGGAAGCAGTTTCAGGTCCTGGCCTTCTCTTTTGATCATAAAGGAAGCTTTCTCATCGCCAGGGTAAGTAAGAGAGACTTTTTGAATATCCTCAGATCTAACGCTGATCACTTCGCGGCTTCTCCACTCTTCCTCTGATGTTATAAATCGGCTGGTAAGGTAACCCTGAAAGCCCGGGATATTTACCACATACGGCCTGTCGATCATCTTTCCATCTTTTTCTACCAGCATATAGGTTCCGTGGTATTGGACATTTGACCCGCCAACATAGATCGTTTTGTATAGTTTGCCTCTGCTATCGAAGATTTCTGCCTTTATGCCTTTAGCCATGATCTCCCGAACGATATTGTTGTGAGCAGCCTCGGAAACCGGATAGACAGGCCTCATTTTTTTCAGAGTCTTGATCAAGGTGTTGAATTGCCTTTGTCGAACAGGGTATTTATCATTGACGATCCAGTGGTCCTTACTCTTCTCAAGCGTAATTTCGTCTTCGCCAATTCTGTTGATCCTGATCTTGGTGATCTCAATATCTTTCGGAATATGAAATTCAACAGCGCCACTGCTTTTCTTTAAAATAGAGGGGTTTAACAGGAAGGCGATCAAAGCGATAAGCAGTGCTATTAAAATGAATGGGAGGATCTTTTTTATCATCGGTTGTAGAGAAATTTTCTCCTGTAATTAAATGCAAACCCGAAAATAAGAAGAATGACCAAAGGCAATAGCACGTTAAGTAACTGCCACATCAACTTTTCTTCTTTAACTTTTACCTTATCCAGCAAACGCAGCTTGATCTCTTTGGTTCTTGTTTCAATGATACCTGAGTCATCTAAGAGATACTCGATACAATTGATCAGGAAATCTTTATTGGCAAAAGTTTGCTCGGTATACTTATAATAACCTAAAGGGTAGACCGATCCGTTCGACCTCACCTCGTTGGCGATCATATCTCCGTCTGAAATTACGATCATCTTGTTAAGATCGCTCTCTTCTCTGTAATCTAATGCATCAGAAGTGTCAATCACTTGTAAAAAAGAAGCATCGAGGTAATTTTTATAAAAGGATTCAAATTTGCCTTCTAGTAATACTGCAACCGGGAGCTTTTTCTTATTGAACAACTCATGACTTGGTTTTTCCCTCAACAAACCAAGGTGAATTCTCGCCGGAGTGAGGATCGCTCTCGAATAGTTTGATGATGTGAGCAGCACTGTTTTTTTGATACCGTTCTTTATGGTATCTATAGAGCTCACAAATTTCCCTTCAACCGGGTCCAGGTTTTTACTTATTGCATGATCACCTTCAGAAATAAGTAGTGGAAAATAAAACCAGGGGAATAACTGAGTCTGGTTACCAACGATCAACGGAATGGGATTTACAAGTTCCAGATTCTGGATCAGATCATAGTTGATGCGGACACCATATTTGAAAAGCAGGTTTTCGAGATTCAATTCCTGATTGAGCGCGATGAACATTTGTTTTTGACGAAGACTATCCATTTCAGCTTTAACACTTTCAAAAAGCCAGATCATTTTCCCACCTCGCATCACGAACTGGTCGAGTATAAATAGATCCTTTTCAGAAAAGGCCTCGCGTGGCTTAGCGCAAATTGCAAGATCGATGCGGTCCGGTATTTTATATTGATCCTTTATGTTGATCCTGCTTACATCATATTTTAACTCTCTGAGCGTACCAACCATATCGGCGATCTGCAGTCCTTTTAATTCTCCATGACCTTCAAGAAAGGCGATTGCAGGCTGCTTTTGTCGTTTTAACTTTTGAATTGCATTAGCAAATTTGTATTCCAGGCTGATAACAGAATTGTTCAGAGCAGCATCTGGTGAAAAGCCTATTTGGTTTTCTAGTAGTTGAATTGGATACTCACGTCCTTTATGGTAAATGAGAGCGGCAGGAAATATGATACGTTCCTCATAAGCATCGTTTGCTTTTACCTGAAGATTGGTTGGCTGCAACCCTTTTGCAGTCAGCTCATCGAAAATTTGTTTACGCTCTTCAGCATTATCTACGTTTAGCGGGTCGATAAACTCATATCTGAGATTTGAACCGGCATAAGCTTTCATTTCATTGAGCAGATCTCTGGTAGCGTTTTGCAGCCGAACAAAACCGGCAGGAAACTCTCCCTCCAGATAAACTTTAACATAAACAATATCATCGAGATCCTTCATAACTTCTTTCGATGCATTCGAGATCGAATATCTTTTTTCTTTGGTAAGATCAAAGCGCTTGTACACTTTGGATGACAACACATTAACCACAATGAGAAGTAGAACAACTAACACGACCGACGTTGTCGCGTTCATTTCCAAAGTGGTATATGTTTTCTTCAAACTCATTTCAGTCTCTGGATAACTACTTTGCTTAAGTAAATGAAGAAAATGATAACGCTTAAGAAGTAGATCAGGTCTCTGGTATCTATTACACCGCGGCTCATGGATTTGTAGTGGCTAAGCATTCCCAATTGCTGGATAAGATGATCCAGGGAACCAAAGAAAACAGAAAGCCTGGATACGGAATCCAACCCCAGATACAAAAAGAAGCATAAGAATACACCCAGGATGAATGCTGTAATTTGATTCGTCGTAAGGGTAGAACTTAAAATACCAATAGATGTAAATGCTAACCCAAGCATAACAAGACCGAAATAGGAACCCATAACACCGCCGCTATCAATATTCCCAACAGGTGAACCCAGAATATAAATGCTTGCATAATAGATCAAAGTTGGAATGAGGGCACAAATCACCAATGTGGCATTTGCAAAAAACTTGCCCAGGATAATTTCCAGGTCGTTGAGTGGTTTTGTAAAAATGATCTCCAGCGTTCCTGAACTTCGCTCTTCGGCAAAGGATTTCATAGTGATCGCTGGAATGAGAAACATAAACAATACCGGTACCGTATCGAACATCACATCAAGTGAAGCAAAACCAAACTCGAGAACGGATGACTCAGTAAATACCCACAGGAACAAGCTGAGTACAATAAGAAAGACCGAGATCGATAGATAAGCGATCAATGAGCTGAAAAAACCGGATAACTCTCTTTTATAAATTGCCAGCATCAGTTACGTGTAAGTTGTTTGAACACTTCTTCCAATTGTTTCGATTCATCCTGCATGATAAGTAAAGTCTGATCGTGTTTTTTTGCAAACTGAAAAATGGCTTCGTTTATATCGTTAGAATTTGAGTGGATCAGAAACTCATGAGCACCTACAGATTCAACTTTTTCAACTCCCGGAATTGCGTGTAATCTAGTACTATCAGTAAGTGATTTAAATCTGACTCGCAAAACAAGGCCTGCGTTCCGGTTCAAACTCTCGATTGGATCATCCGCGACAATTTCTCCTTTATTGATGATGATCACTCTGTCACAAACCGCTTGAACTTCCTGCATGATATGAGATGATAAGATCAGCGTTTTCTCTTTTCCCAGATCTCGGATGAGTTGACGGATCTCAGAAAGTTGGTTTGGGTCCAATCCGCTTGTTGGTTCATCCAAAATAAGAACTTCCGGATCGTGTAAAAGTGCTTGTGCTAAACCAACGCGTTGCTTATATCCTTTTGAGAGCTGACCGATAAGCTTTCTAATTTCGGGAGCTAAACCGGTCATCTCGATCACATCATTCACCTTTTTGGTTTTATTCCCGATCTTATAGATGTCTGCAATATAGTTAAGATACTCCCGCACATACATGTCCTTATAAAGCGGATTGTTTTCCGGAAGGTAGCCTACATTTTTTCTTACCTCGATAGGGTCTTCCAAAATACTATAACCACAAACCACAGCTGTACCAGAAGTTGGGGGAATAAAGCAAGTGAGCATTTTCATCGTCGTTGATTTACCCGCACCATTTGGTCCAAGAAAGCCCACTACTCCTTTCTCAGCAATATCCAGAGAAATATTGTCGACCGCTTTCTGATCGCCATAGTGCTTGCTTAAGGACTCAATTAGTATCGACATGTATGATTAACGACATTCGGTAAACTAGTGATATACGCACGAAAATAATAAATCGGCAGCTAGTGATTTTAAACTGAAATCAACGCTCTGTTTACCATAAAGTATATCTTTGCAAGCTATGGCAAATGACGATCTTTTTAAGAAAATAATCTCCCATTCCAAGGAGTACGGATATGTTTTTCCTTCCAGTGAAATTTATGACGGATTAGGTGCAGTGTATGATTACGGGCCATATGGCTCGGAATTGAAGAGAAATATAGAACAGTATTGGTGGAAGTCAATGGTTCAGATGCATGAGAATATTGTTGGTATCGACGCAGCAATATTTATGCATCCCAACACCTGGAAAGCTTCAGGACACGTTGATGCTTTCAACGATCCACTTATCGATAACAAACAATCCAAAAAGAGATACAGGGCTGATGTGTTGATCGAGAACCATGTAGAGAAAATACGTGCGAAGATCACAAAAGAGGTTCAGAAAGCTAAGAAACGATTCGGTGACGACTTCGATGAGGAACAATTTTTATCGACGAACCCCAGAGTAATTGCAAATCAGGAAAAGATCGGTACGATCGAAGGCAGATTTAAAAAAGCACTTGAAGAGGAGGACCTGGATGAGTTGAAACAGGTTATTGTCGATTGCGAAATAGCGGATCCTGAAAGCGGAAGCAAGGAATGGACAGATGTTCGGCAATTCAACCTGATGTTTTCTACACAGCTTGGATCTGTAGCAGATAAATCATCCACTGTATATCTTCGTCCGGAAACGGCTCAGGGAATTTTTGTGAATTTTCTGAATGTATTGAACACATCCCGACAGAAGGTACCATTTGGAATTGCCCAGGTAGGTAAAGCTTTCAGAAATGAAATTGTCGCGAGACAATTCATATTCAGGACGAGAGAGTTTACACAGATGGAAATGCAATTCTTTGTAAGGCCAGGTACAGAGATGGAGTGGTATGAGCATTGGAAGAGCATGAGAATGAAGTGGCACAGGTCTCTCGGTTTCACCGAAAGCGAGCTTAGATTCCATGAACACCTCAAACCGGCCCATTATGCAAATGCGGCTGTCGATATTGAATTTGAATTTCCTTTTGGTGTGAAGGAGATTGAAGGAATCCATTCACGAACAGATTTTGATCTTACCCAACATCAGGAATTATCCGGAAAGAAGCTACAGTATTATGATCCGGAGCTCGAGAAGAGCTATGTTCCTTATGTGGTTGAAACCTCTATTGGTTTAGACCGAACATTTTTGGCAGTGCTATGCAACAGCTACAAAGAAGAAGTAGTGGACGAAGCAAAGAACACCAGTAGAGTCGTTCTAAAACTACCGGCAGTGCTCGCTCCTGTGAAAGTCGCGGTACTTCCACTCGTGAAGAAAGATGGATTACCGGAGAAAGCGTTGGAAATATTTAATGACCTAAAAGCTGATGTTACTTGTCAGTACGATGAGAAAGATGCCATTGGAAGAAGGTACCGAAGACAGGATGCGATCGGTACTCCATTTGCGATCACGATCGATCACCAAACTTTGGAAGACGATATGGTTACGATCAGAAATCGGGATACGATGGAACAAGAAAGGATCAAAGCTACAGAGGTAAAGGAAATTGCTTTGGGTAAACTGGATTGGAAGCGAATGATGTCGGTTTAGAAATAATCCCTTTCCGCATAATTTCTTCGTAGATTCATATAAAGAAGGATCTCAGTATGGAAGAACACATTCAAGTAGGCTCACTTCATAATGTCGGCAATTACCAGAATACCGATACAACTGTGATCTCAGAGATCTACCGCAAGCAGGTTGAACACAAAGAAATAAGCAGGCATACTACTGTAAAGGAAAGGATCGCAATGGTTAAAGCTCTCATGAAGGCTGTCGAGAATAACAAGGACATGCTAATGACTGCTTTCCATAATGATTTTAGAAAATCTGAACCTGAAGTTGAGTTAACAGAGATCTACCCATTTATTAAGGAATGTAAGCTCATAATAAATAATCTTGCAGATTGGAAGAGCCCGGAGCTCACAAGCACACCCATAACCTATTTTGGCACATCGTCAAAAGTTGTCAGAGACTCAAAAGGGAATACGTTGATCATTTCTCCATGGAATTATCCCTTTAATCTAACGTTCCTTCCACTTGTTTCATCAATAGCGGCAGGCAACACAGTTATTTTAAAACCATCTGAGTATACTCCGCATGTTACTTCAGTTATGAAAAAGATCATTTCAGAAGTATTTGAAGAAAGTGAAGCTGCCATTGTTGAAGGAGATGCTGAAGTCGCTCAATTTCTGCTAAAATTACGTTTTGATCATATTCATTTTACCGGAAGCACCAGGGTTGGTCAGATCGTTATGAAAGCAGCAGCAGAGTATCACAGCTCTGTTACACTTGAACTGGGTGGCAAGTCACCAACAGTTGTAGATAGCTCAGCCGATATCGGGACTGCCGCCAAAAGAATAATTTGGGGTAAGTTGCTGAATAACGGTCAGACTTGTATCGCTCCGGATTACCTTCTGGTAGAAGAAAATGTAACATCAACACTCGTAGAAAAACTCATAGAAAGGATCCATCAGCAATATGGTGCCGATCTGGATGCAATAAAGCAATCCGAAGACCTTTGCAGGATCATTAACAGATCGCACTACGACCGGCTTTGTTTTTTGATCGACGATGCAATAGAAAATGGAAGCAAGGTTGTTTTTGGTAATGAAAGAGATCCGGAAGAAAACTATATATCTCCTACGATCCTTGCTAATGTAAGCACGACAAGCCAGATAATGAAAGAAGAGATCTTCGGGCCGATTTTACCGATTCTTGAGTTCAAAAGCACAAAGGAAGCATTGGCTGTTATACGGGGAAGAGATAAACCTCTTTCAATGTATATTTTCAGTAAAAACAAGAAAAACGTTGAGATGCTGATGGACGGCACATCTGCCGGTTCTACATGTGTAAATCACTGCGTCATTCAATACTCTCATCCTGATCTTCCATTTGGTGGGGTTAATCATAGCGGTATTGGTAAGAGCCATGGAAAATGGGCTTTTGAGGAGTTTACCTATGAAAGAGCAGTCTTAAAGCAAACGATTAAGTATAGCCCCGCAGATATATTGTTTCCACCTTATACAAAAACAGTTCGATCGATCATCGACATACTACAAAAATGGTTCTAACCCTTAGAATACTTTTCTTTATAATTTTATTGGCTTCAACAATAAATGCCCAGGAAATGGACACACTTGTGGATTTTAATAAACTATGGGATTATAATGACCCGGTTGCAACTGAAACAAAATTTAAAGACCTCATACCCGCCGCAGAACAATCCGGGGATTTGTCATATAAACTTCAGCTTAAAACTCAGATAGCACGATGCATGTCTTTGCAAAGGAAGTTTGAAGATGCACATCAGTTATTGGATGAGGTTGAGCAGGAGCTGAATGAAGATTTGAAGATAGCAACCATCAGATATCATTTGGAAAAGGGGAGAACTTTCAACTCAGCAAATGATAAAGGAAGAGCAGAAGAACAGTTTCAATGGGCAATAAATTTGTCGACAGAGGCTGGTGAAGATTTCTACCTCGTAGATGCACTTCATATGTTTGCGATCATTAAAGAGAGTGAAGAAGCGCTGCACTATAATCTTGAAGCGGTGAATGTTGCTGAAAAGTCGGAAGACCCGCGAGCGAAGAAATGGCTGGGAAGTCTGTATAATAATATTGGGTGGACATATCATGATATGAAGATGTTCGATAAGTCTTTGCAGTTATTTTTAAAGGCAGAAGAATGGCATAAAGAATTTGGTTCAGAGAGGAGTTATGGCATCGCAAGATGGTGTGTTGCTAAAGGAATGCGAATGGTACAGCGTATAGATGAGGCATTAGAAATATTACAAACTCTGGAAGTTGAGGGGAAGACCGATGGTTATACATATGAAGAACTTGGAGAGTGCTATTTGATCAAAGGAAACAAAGGGAAGGCAAACGATTATTTCTTCAAAGCCTACGAACTGTTATCACAGGATAAATGGCTTATGGAGAATGAAGCAAAAAGAATGGCCAGGTTGAAAGAACTCAGCTCAAAATGAAATGGTTATTGACTTTTCTGATTTTTCAGTTTATATTCTTGTATGGATGTGAAAAACGGGAGACTTTTTCACCGGGGAACGGAAGCAATAATACAGGGAACAGACTGTTAAAAGTTGATGTATATGAAAGCAATGGAAGTAGTTTGTTTCCCAGAGAGAATATCCTGGTCGAGTTGTATAATAACAGGAGTGATTTTATTTACCGAGATGGACGATCAAACTTTGGTTACACTGATTCAACCGGAAGAAAGACCTTTGAAGGTGTAGCCAGTGGATTTTATTATGTTGTAGCCTCAGATTCAGGCAGAGATAAAGCAGATTCCGTAAGTGTACCTGCTTCAGCTGTAGTTTCATTTCTTGAAATTGTATACTATTAAACGCTTAATATCCGTTATATTTGATGTTTATGAAGAAAGTAATTTTTGGCGTAGTAATAATTTTTGGCATCATCTTGTATTCATGTAATAATGGTGATGTACTTGGACCGGTTATACTTGAACCGATCACTTTTATCCAACCCGATTCGACCACGGTTTCCGCATTTCCGGGAACGACAATTAATATAGAAGCTCAGCTAACAACCGATCGACTGATAGACTCTTTGGTCATCAGATTTCATATCGACTCTTTGAGCCAGGGCTTTAATCCGGATACAGATCCTTTATATGTTTATGAAAATGTAAAGTGGCCTGTTGAAGATAACATTCAGCTTTACCAAGGGACATACACTGTTCCTGCCAACTTAAATTCTTTTGATGTCGTTCGATTGATATTCAATCTGCGTGCAAAAGAGCGATTTTATCAAAAGACGCTCAAGATAAATGTACAATAGAGATGGGAAAGGATCTTTCCGATTACAGATCTGAATACGATCGCAGTGTACTTGAAGACAAGCAACTCCCTGACAATCCGATCACACTTTTTGACAAATGGTTTCAGGACCTTATCGAGGAAGACATTAACGAACTGAATGCGGTTACACTTGCAACATCAACGACTGATGGAATTCCTTCTGCACGTATCGTTCTCATGAAATCTTATAATGATTCAGGTTTTACCTTTTATACAAACTACGAAAGCAAAAAGGGTAGAGAATTGGAGGAGAATCCTCATGCATCACTTTTGTTTTATTGGCCTGTATTACAGAGACAGGTGAGAATAGAAGGTAGAGTCGTTAAAACATCCGGAGCTGAATCCGACAAATATTTTGATTCCCGTCCTGAAGGAAGCCGGGTTAGTGCGATAATTTCAAAACAAAGTAAAGAAATCTCCAGCAGAGAAGAGTTGGAGAAAAAAGTTCAGGAGTTTTCTTCTGAAATTAAAAGACCTGAATACTGGGGTGGTTACAGATTAGAGCCACATACCTTTGAGTTCTGGCAAGGACGGCAGAGCAGGTTGCACGACAGGATATGTTATGTATTGGAATCGACAAAGAAATGGCGTAGGTATCGAATAGCGCCCTAACAATTCGCTATTCTTCCTCCTCTGACTTCTTATCCGCTTTTTTAGACGCAGCTTTTTTAGGAGCAGTTTTCTTTTTTTCTGCAGCAGCTTTAGTTTCCTTTTTTACCGCTTTTGGAGCCTCGACAGAAGCCACTTCTGCTGTTTTCTTTGGTGCTGTTTTCTTTGGTGTTGCTTTTTTGGGTGCTGCTTTTTTAGGCGCTGCTTCCTTTGCTTTTGGCCTAGGCTTTTCAGCTGAAATACCACTTTCAGCTCTCTTCTTTCTTTCTATCAATGCAGTTCTCGGACGAGCTTTTCCAAAACTACCGGAAGCTATCTTTCCTTTTCTACTTCTTTTATCTCCTCTACCCATAATGTGTTTCTTAATTTTTAGGAAGGCAAAGATAGAAAATACAAACAAAAAACCCGGATGAAAGATCATCCGGGTTTAAATTTTCGGAAACGATAGGTTTATTTAACGCTATCTGCTAACGACTTACCAGGTTTGAATTTGGCAACTTTTTTCGCTGGAATCTTAATAGCTTTACCAGTTTGAGGGTTTCTTCCCATTCTGGCTTTTCTCTTAGAAACAGACCAAGTACCGAATCCTACTAATGTTACTTTACCACCTTTTTTCAAAGTTTTAGTAACATTGTCCATCACACAATCAAGCGCTTTTTCTGCAGCAGCTTTTGTGATCTTAGCGTCTTTCGACATTTTTTCTACTAAATCAGCTTTGTTCATTATTAAATCTTTTTGGGTTAATTAATTAATTCTTAAATCTTTTCAGCTAATGTCTTACCAGCTTTGAATTTTACTACCTTCTTTGCTGGGATCTTAATTGCTTTGCCTGTTTGAGGATTTCTTCCCATTCTGGACTTTCTTTTTGAAACGGACCAAGTTCCAAATCCAACTAGAGTTACTCTGTCGCCTTTTTTAAGAGACTTCTTAACTGTAGTCATAAGTGAATCTAAAACCTTGTTAGCTTCAGTTTTGGTGATTTTAGCGTCCTTCGCTATTTTATCTACCAAATCAGATTTGTTCATAGTTTTTTAAGTTGATGATGTAATAAATTATATTATCTCCGCAAAAATAGCAGCATATAAGGAGTTTCCAAATACTAATACCCCTAACATTGTTGATAAGTCAGGCGTTTCCACCATTTGGAAATAATACAAATGTAAAATTAGCACAAAAACAGCTAATAAAACATAATTATTTAAATTTTTATTTAAAGTTATTTTGTGGATATGTTTCGTTAAACATTTGATGTATTCCTTTCCTGTGGCTAATTTAACGCAAAAACAATCGTTAAATTGTTGACGGAATGCTTCATGAATTGAATGGCGGATTGCTTTTTCTTATTCCTCCTCTGCTTGTTTTGCCTTTTTGCTGACCTTCTTGGAATACAGGCTGGAGCTGCCTTTCTTGTTGTCTTTCTTCTTAGATTTCTTGGTCCATGGTGCTAATCCACTTCCTCCTTTACTGCTTGCTTGCTTCTTATTCCAGGGAGCCTTTCCTTTTCCTTTCTTACCTCCCTGTTTAGACCTTTCTGTGTAAGCCTTCACTCCCGGACAGCCTGTTTCTTTGCTGCACTGAGTGAACAATAATAGTGTACAAATGATTATAATTACTGAAGTGTATTTCACAATATATAGTAAACGTGAAAATATATGTTTATGTTATGTAAATGAATGGATTCATGATATTTCACTCCATTCAATATAGTCTGATCTACTTGCTTCCAGGTGTTTTCGTAGTCCCATATTTTCTGTCTTCTGAAGGTAAGGATCTTTTTTTAGTATCATCGACGCTACACTCCGTGCCTCTTTCAGCCACCTGCTATCTTTGATCAGATGTGCAATTCTGAGATTTAACACCCCACTTTGTTGTGTTCCTTTTAAATCACCCGGACCCCTGAGTTCGAGGTCTGCTTCAGCAATTTTAAATCCATCGTTTGTTTCCACCATGATCCCCAGTCTTTTTCTGCTGTCCTCACTTAACTTGTAACTGGTCATTAGTATGCAATAAGATTGATCCGCTCCTCTGCCTACTCTTCCTCTTAACTGGTGAAGTTGAGCTAACCCAAATCGCTCAGCACTTTCAATTACCATAACGCTTGCATTTGGTACGTTTACCCCAACTTCAATTACCGTCGTTGCAACCATGATTTGAGTTTGTCCTTCGGCAAACCGTTTCATTTCCATTTCCTTGTCTTCAGATTTCATCCTCCCATGCACGATGCTTATCCGATAATCTGGGGAAGGGAAAGCTCTTTGAATGCTGTTGTACCCATCCATCAGATCTTTGTAATCCATTTTTTCAGATTCTTCAATAAGCGGATATACAATATACACCTGTCGGCCATTGGCGATTTGTTCTTTCAGAAAACCATTAAGTTTTAATCTGTTCTTGTCAAACCAGTGTTTTGTTTCAATTGGTTTGCGACCCGGTGGTAGTTCGTCTATGACAGATACATCGAGATCTCCATATACCGTCATTGCCAATGTTCTCGGTATCGGTGTGGCTGTCATCACCAATATATGAGGTGGAATATGATTTTTTTTCCAAAGGCGAGCTCTTTGGGCTACGCCAAATCGATGCTGTTCATCGATGATCGCAACTCCCAGATTCTCGAAAACCACTTTATCCTCTAAGAGGGCGTGTGTTCCAACAATGATATTGATGTATCCAGTTTTCAATCCCTTGAAGATAGTTTTCCGATCTGCTCCTTTGATAGAACCGGTAAGGAGTTGTGCCTTTACTCCGAGTTTTTGGCAGTATTCTGAAATCGTTTCGTAATGCTGCTGTGCCAGAATTTCCGTCGGTGCCATTATACAAGCCTGAAAACCGTTGTCTATTGCTAAAATCATCAACATGAAAGAAACTATAGTTTTGCCACTTCCTACATCACCTTGTAGCAGCCTGTTCATCTGCTTTGCAGAAAGTGTGTCCCTCCTAATTTCTTTTAAGACCTTTTTCTGTGCTGAGGTGAGCTCAAATGAAAGATGATCATGGTAAAATGTATTGAAAAGCGCTCCAACTTCTTTAAAGACAAAACCCTGACTTTTAGAATATTTGTTCTGTTTCAACATCAGTACTTCTAACTGGATGAGAAAGAACTCTTCGAATTTCAGTCGGGCGATCGACTTCTTTAGTAATAGATTTTCTTTAGGCAGATGTACATTCACCAATGCTGTAAACCTGTCAGGAAACTGATACCGATCAAGCACATCAATAGGTAAGATCTCCGGTAGATCCGACTTCCGGACCTTGTCGAATAATGCATTCATTAACTTGAGCAGCCCTTTGGTATCAAGCCCACGCTTTTTGAGTTTTTCGCTGCTGGGGTACACTGCCTGAAGTCCGGTAGCGCTTTCATTTAAACTCCCGGTAACTACGGTCATTTCCGGATGCGGGATATTGTAACTACCTCTATATTCATTGGGCTTGCCGAATACAAGATATTGCAGGCCGGCTTTAACCGATCTCGTTAAAAACTGAACACCTTTAAACCAAACTAACTCAACACTACCACTGTCATCTGTCAGTGTTGCGATCAACCTCTTGCTTCTTCCGTGCCCGGCCTGACGTAAGTTCTTTATGGTTCCCAGAACCTGCACAAATGGCATATCACCATCGATTTCCTTGATCTTATAGACCTTACTTCTATCGACATAACGGAAAGGATAATGGAAAAGAAGATCACCAAATGTGAAAATCTTAAGTTCCTTCTTTAGAAGGTCGGCTTTTTGTGGCCCAACACCCTTTAGGTATTCAATTGGAGTTTCTAAAATAGACGGTGAGCTCAAATGTCGATTAGGTTTTCCTGAGAATATGAAAATAGTAAGAAAATAGAAAGGGTCTGTTTACTTCCAATCGAAAGTTTCTATCATAGACTGAATATCAGCTTTAATAAAACTGATCACCGGTTTGAGTGAATCCGTATTTGGCACATTTCGAAAGTATAAAGAACCTCTTACAAAATGCTTTTCCCGATCCGTTATGAAGAATTGATAAGAAGATGCCGCATCACCTCCCACTTCATAGATAATCCCGCTAGCTCCTTTGGCATTTTGAAATGGCTTCTCATCGATAAAGTCCGCTTTTTTAGTGTGCTTGTAAGTCATCTTCCTACTGTCTTTAATGAATTGATCAAGGCTCTTTTCATCAACTATTTCTTTATAGGTCAAATGAAGTGTCGAATTGAATTTTTCAAATTCAACATCGATCCAGCATGGATTTTCTGTTTTTTTATTAAAGAAGAGTGAGTCTTTGGCTACACGGGCATAGGATGGATAATCAAAAGTAAACGGACAAATTTCAGATCTATAAATCGACATCGAAGTTTTCTCCGGGAAATCTACTTTCGGATATGCCTTAGGTTTCGGTTTCGGTACTGGTTTTGAATCGCATGATGCCATGAACAGTCCAATAGCGAAGAAGCTCAACAATACAGAGCTAGATATTTTCTTCGGCATGTTTGTTCCTTGTGATCTTAACCTTTTCAATTCTATTATAACCTACATTTAGAACGACAAACTTAAATTTGCCGTAAACAATTTCCTCATTTTCTTTGGGGAAGTATCCCGCGAGTTCCAGAAGTAGGCCCGCCAGGGAATCTGCATCACCTTTAACTTCGTCGAAAGTGTCATTATTGATCTCCATGATTTTGCAGACATCATTCAACAATGATTTCCCTTCGAAAATATAATTGTTGTCATCAATTTTCCGAAAAGACATTTCAACAAGATCATCAAACTCATCCTTGATCTCACCTAAAACCTCTTCAACAATATCTTCCAGTGTCACGATCCCTGAGGTGCCACCATATTCATCTGCTACGATAGCGAGGTGTTTTCTGCTCACTTGAATTTCTTTGAGCAGGTCGTCTATTTTTTTTGTCTCAGGTATAAAGATCGCTTCTCTCATCAGTTCCTGCCATTTGAAATCTTCTTCGCGATCCAGATAGCGCAACAGGTCTTTAACATAAAGGATACCCGTGATATTGTCCAGATCTCCTTCATATAT
Organism: Chitinophagales bacterium; assembly: GCA_013001465.1. Classification (GTDB taxonomy): domain Bacteria; phylum Bacteroidota; class Bacteroidia; order Chitinophagales; family JABDMM01; genus JABDMM01. Next base: position 16,005 of record JABDMM010000062.1, read on the forward strand.
GGGAAAACGAGAGTATCCGGAGCTCCGTATCTTATCAAGTAATTCCTGAAAACCAATATCAATAGCAAAAGCTTCGATATCAACTCTGGATCTCATGATCTGCTTTACAGTTGTATTTCCAAAATGTACAATTCCCTTCAGTAGCTCAACATCATCTTTAAAAACTTCATTCTTTGCTGTAAGATCGATCGCCTTATTCAGTTCGTCGATCGTAATTTCATCTTGTGAAGTTCCCAGGGACTTCTCTATCAAACGCACCGGATAATTTATCATTCGGTTCGGTATATAAAAAAATCTTTTTAGAAACACTATGGGACCCGACATAAATCGGACAAGACCGATTCTGTTCTGTTGGGCATATACCTTAGGTGCAAGTTCTCCAGCCAGCACAATAAGCCCTGTTACAACAAGTACATTGATAACAAATGTTATCACCTCACCGGGCAGCATGAATGATCCAATCGGAACATCTTTAAAATTCAACAGACTTATAAAAATGAAATGAGAGGTGACTACTATCGCGACATTGATCAGGTTATTCGTTATCAGGATCGTCGATAATAGATAATCTCTATTCTCAAGTAAACTGATGACCCTTTTAGCTTTGGGAGTTTCATCGGTTTTTAGATCGTCTATTTCACCGGGTCGCAGAGAATAAAAAGCAGCTTCGGACGCTGAGATCATTGCAGAGGCACAAAGTAATCCGAATACAGAAAATATTGCACTCATGACACCGGAACTCATGCCACTGGTGAGAAGATTTATAATGTAGAATAATATGTATTGCTCAGGGTCTCCGTCCGGGCAACTGTCGCTTTCCAATTCAGATAGTTTTAGTTAACAAATTAGAATGGCAAGTCATCTGCATATTCTTCCTTTTGTCCTTGCTTAGACTCGGCGGTGGAATTGAATTCCTGGCTCTGACTTTCATCCGAACCTTCAGATCCACCTCCTCTTTCTCCCAGCATCTTAAAATTGTCGGCCACAACTTCTGTTGTATATCTTTTGTTTCCATCTTTATCATCCCAGGAGCGCGTTTTCAATTTTCCTTCTACATAAACGAGCATGCCTTTTTTGAGATATTGCTCTGCAACTTTGGCTAAACCTCTCCATACGGCAATGCTATGCCATTCCGTCTGATCGATTCTCTTCCCTTCCTTGTCCTTGTAAGACTCATTTGTAGCTATACGAAAATTTGCTACCGATGTGTCATTATCAAAATGTCTTACTTCAGGATCAGCGCCTAATCGGCCTACCAACACAACTTTGTTAACCATAAGATTTAAAAATTTTAGATTGAATTAATGATTGAAATCTAAATTAGAATATTATCCTTTAAATAACAATCAATGACCTTTGGATAAGCGTATAACGATAGAGTTAATTTATCCACAGAAATGCAGTTCCTACTTTTGTAATCCTTATAAGATTCTATGGTCCAGTATCTTGCATAGATCATTTGATGACTGAGCACCTGCTTGTATTCCTGATGTTCTTCGTTCACCTTAATGTCTGTTTCCTTAAGTTTAAGCTCTTCTGTCAATTTACTTTTGATCTCCTCGTATGCTAAAACCTTGTTGCTCTCTATCAATGGAAACTGAAACAGGCCCTTCCAGATGTCATTATCAGAGCGCTTTTCGATCACGAATTTATCATTTGATCGAATTACCAGAAAGTTGAAGTATCGCTTTCTCTTCAGTGCTTTTTTCTTTTTTACAGGCAGCTGGTCGACAATACCCTTATTAAAGGCAATACATTTTTCATTAAGCGGACAATTTCCGCACTCAGGACTCCTCCACTTGCAAATTTCAGCCCCGAAATCCATAATGGCTTGATTAAAAACAGAAGGATCAAAACTATGCATCATTTCATTCGCAAGTCTCAGAATTTCGTCTTTCACAGCTTTGCGAGACACATCACCATTTATTCCAAAATATCTGGCAAACAATCTGATCACATTTCCGTCCATGGTAACATATGGCTTTCCAAATGAAAATGACATGATCGCAGATGCGGTGTAATCTCCAATGCCTTTTAGTGCGAGCAGAGAATCATAATCTTGTGGAAAAATCCCATTAAACTCTTCAACAATATGCTTTGCAGTCGTGTGAAGGTTCCTGGCGCGACTATAATAGCCTAAGCCTTGCCAGAGCTTCATTATATCGTCTTCATCCGCTGCTGCCAGGTCATGAACCGTTGGATAAGATTTTATAAAACTGTTAAAATATGCAGCTGCTTGATTAACACGTGTTTGCTGTAACATTGTTTCTCGTAACCATATATAATAGGGATCTTGGGTTGAGATCCAAAAGTATTCACGGTTATAATCTCGCCTCCAGCTATCGATGTTTTTTCGAAAATGGGTTTTCATGAAACCCACAAATATGAAAATTTCTTTTTTGTTTAATAAAAATTTGCCATATTTGTTTCGGTGCAGCAAACAATATTATGATTTTTATTATTTGTATATAATTGAATTAGTGTATGAGAAAAGCAGATTTAGTTTCAAACATTGCTGAGAAAACCGGGATAGCTAAAGTAGATGTCTTGGTTACACTCGAAGCGTTCTTCAAAGAGATCAAAGATTCATTGACTGAAGGAGAGAACGTTTACATTCGTGGATTTGGAAGTTTTGTTGTTAAAAAACGGGCGAAAAAAATTGGTAGAAACATTAAAAAGAATGTAGCTATCGAAATTCCCGAACATTACATTCCTTCGTTCAAACCTGCGAAGATTTTTGTCGATTCTGTAAAACAAAGTTCCAGAGTAGGATTATCATCCTAAATCTATTTAAATGTCCAAAGGACATATTGTATTTTTACTGGTCTTTATTTTTACCCTACTCGGTCTCTACTTTTTTGGTGAAATAAAACCCAAAGAAACAAGAGGCCTAAATCAAGCTCAACCCCAATTAACTGAATCCAATGATTTCGATTTTAGTATCTATGTAGATACGTGGATCGAAAACCTTGATTCTGAAAGATCAGAAATTATTCAGGAGCTTGTTTCTTCAATCAACAAAGACAAACTAAGCGATGCAGACCTTGAGCATTTGAATCCGTTGGTCTCTGAATTAGATAATCTCAATTCAGGGGTGTCGGGTTACTTCAAGGAAATGGTTGCAGAGATAAATGGCGATAAAGCTAGCTGGCTCGCTACCGGGGATCGCTATGCCAACATTATTGGTATTGTCGAAAATCCCCAACTACGTGACGCTTTTAAAGATAGAGCGCTTAAGGCTTTTGAAATGGCAAAAATTATTGACTCTTCGGATAATGAGATTGAAGTGAGGATAGCAAATGTCTATCTCGAAAGCGGAGACGATGGAGTGATGCAAGGTGTGCAAAGATTACTGAAAGTTATTGAAAATGAACCAGATAACATAAGTGCAAATATGTTGCTTGGAAAGTTTGGAATTATGTCAGGTCAATTCGATAAAGCTTCCTTAAGATTGGAAAATGTTGTATCTTCGCAACCTCAAAATGCAGAAGCTTTATTTTTATTGGCTGAAGCATACAGAGGATTGGGAAGAAAAGACGATGCAGTAAATACATTGCTAAAGTGTAAAGAATTCGTTGATGATGCGGAACTTGAAAGCGAAATTGACGCTTACATAGAGAGATTGAAGTAATTTTATTTAAAGATATTTCGGAATTTATTATTAACAGGTAAACTTTTTTTTATGCCCTGCGGTAAAAAGAGAAAGAGACATAAGATAGCCACTCACAAGAGGAAAAAGAGATTAAGAAAGAACAGACATAAGAAGAAGTCTAGATAATCTCTCCATACCCTTAACCTTCTTACGTTGTATCGATAGTGATGCACATCCGGGCCATGAATTCCGGTGATATCTCCTTAAATAGTTAGATATTTTGAACAAGGAATTAGTGATTAATTCTACCCCTGTGGGGTCTGAAATAGCTTTACTGGAAGATAAAAGACTGGTCGAATTCCATCAGGAACGAGGAAATAACGATTATACGGTCGGTGATATTTATCTGGGAAGGATCAAGAAATTGATTCCCGGACTCAATGCTGCTTTTGTTGATGTCGGTTATCAAAAGGATGCATTTCTGCACTATACGGACCTCGGTCCGCAGGTGCGGTCTTTGCTCAAGCTTACAAGGCAATCAGTAGCCGGAAATGTAAATGATCCTCTACTTAAGAATTTCAAACTTCAGCCTGAAATCGTAAAGACAGGGAAGATATCTGAAGTCTTAAAAAACAAACAACCCATTCTGGTTCAGATCTTAAAAGAACCAATTTCAACCAAAGGGCCACGATTGAGCTGCGAAATAACCATAGCCGGCCGTTTCCTGGTCTTAGCACCTTTCACCGATAGTGTTGGAGTGAGCAAAAAGATCGCTTCTGAAGAAGAACGTAAAAGGTTAAAAAGATTAGTTAGCTCCCTCAAACCGGCGCATTTTGGCCTTGTAGTGAGAACCGCTGCCCAGGGTAAAGGCGCTGCCGAACTCCATGAAGATATCATCAATCTATTTGCTAAATGGAAGCTGATGGTTGAAAACCTCGGCGGTAAAACTCCTCCTAAGAAAGTGCTGAGCGAAATGGATAAATCATCTTCGATCCTCAGAGATCTGTTAAGCTCTTCTTTCAATAAGGTGGTAACAAATGACAATCTGCTGGCGAAAGACCTTGAAATCTATATCGAAAAGATCGCTCCGGACAAGAAAAATATAGTCAATACATACAAAGGCAGGAAACCGCTCTTCGATAATTTTGGCATCACCAGACAGATCAAGTCCTCCTTTGGAAAAACAGTTAGCTTCAAAGGTGGTGCATATCTCGTGATCGAACATACCGAGGCAATGCATGTTATCGATGTGAATAGCGGTCATAAAGCGACGATGTCCGGTAGTCAGGAGAGCAATGCTCTGAGAGTTAATCTCGATGCGTGTGATGAAGTGGCAAGACAATTGCGATTGAGGGATCTCGGAGGAATTATCATTGTTGACTTCATCGATATGAAGATCGGTGATAGTCGGAAACAAGTTTATAAAAGGCTGCGAGATGCGATGAAGCCCGATAGAGCGACGCATTCAATTCTACCGCTCACAAAATTTAACCTGATGCAGATCACACGGTCCAGAGTAAAACCTGAGATCATGATCAATACGGCAGAAATTTGTCCTTCATGTGGTGGTTCAGGAAAGATAGAGGCGTCACTGCTTATCATAGAAGAGATCGAAAGAAAACTGGCTTTCCTTCTTAAAAAGGAGAAAAAGATCAGACTCATTGTTCATCCTTTTATTGAGGCATTTCTCAGAAAAGGCATCTATTCTAAATTCTGGCAGTGGAAATTTAAATACCGCAAAAGTATAAGACTCTCCAGCATTTCTGATCTGGGTATGACGCAGTATAAGTTTTACAATAGCGACGACGAAGAGCTTAAGATCTAAGATAAGTACTTCCCTACGATCGGCATTCGCCTTCCCATTCCGAATGCTTTCGGAGATACCCGAAGCACAGGTGCGGTCTGATGACGTTTATACTCATTGATATTGACCATCTTTAAAATTCTTGATACCAATTCTTCAGGGTAACCTAAAGCGATGATCTCTTTTGGTCCAAGACGTCCTTCAATATAACTGAATAATATGGGATCCAGCTCTTCATAGGGAGGAAGTGAATCCGTGTCTTTTTGATCGGGTTTTAGTTCTGCAGAAGGAGGCTTTATAATTATATTCTCAGGTATGATCTCGCTTTGTGCATTTAGGTGTCGGGCTAATTTGAAAACTTCTGTTTTATATACATCACCGATCACAGACAGACCTCCGCTCATATCTCCATAGAGTGTCCCATATCCAACCGCCGCTTCACTCTTATTTGAAGTATTCAATAGGATGTAACCGAACTTATTCGAAAGAGCCATAAGAATGACTGACCTGACCCTGGCCTGAATGTTTTCCTCAGTGACACCTAATGCTTTATCTTGAAAATAAGGATTTAACTCATTGAGAAAGACTTCATACATCGAATTGATGGAGATCTTATGAGAAGGCGATCCGGTATTTTGTAGCAGTTTTTCAGAGTCACTAATAGAGTGATCGCTTGAATAGGGTGAGGGCATTAATACTGAAGTGACATTCTTTTTTCCTAATGCTTCTGCAGCAATGCATAATGTAACCGCCGAGTCTATTCCACCGGATAGACCCAGGATCGCTTTCTTAAAACCGAGTTTGCCAAAATAATCTTTGACACCCAAAACAAGAGCATCTTTTATAAGACTGATCTTCCCCGGATCTTCAAAATTGTCAACCGCTGTTTTTTGCTGAAGATCTTGCAGGTCATAGATTTTCATTTCTTCTTTAAACGAACTCATCTGGTCGTATACATCACCAAAAGAAGTCATCGCAAAGGAACTGCCATCGAATATAATTTCTGTTTGTGCACCAACATGATTAACATAAACAATAGGCAAGTTGTACCTGTTGCAGTTCTCTTTTAAGATCTCGATCCTGTCTTTCTGATGATCATAGTCAAAAGGGGAAGCTGAAATATTGATCATCAGATCCGGATTTTCCATAATGAGATGGTCCATCGGACATGTTGTATATAGCGGATTTTCATTTCCAATGTTCCAGATGTCTTCACAAACGGAAAGTGCAATTTTCTTGCCTCCATAATTAACGGTTCGCCAGGATCTGTTTGGTTCGAAGTAGCGGTATTCGTCAAAAATATCGTAAGTAGGAAGCAGTGTTTTATGAATAACATCGATGATCCTGCCATCGGCGATGAAGTATGCAGAGTTGAATAGATCCTTTCCCTCTGGGTCTGGATTAATAGAAGGAGCTCCAACGACAACAGCGATACCCTCCGACATTGCTTTGATCTTTTCGATCACATCGATGCATCGTGTGATAAAGTCCTTAAATTCCAGAAAATCTCGTGGAGGATATCCGCAAACAGCAAGCTCACCGAAGACAACAATATCTGCGCCCAATTCCTTTGCTTTTAGGATAGAAGTAGAAATTTTATCAAAATTAGCATCGAAATTGCCAATATGATAGTTCAATTGAGCTATAGCTATCTTCATTCTAAAAGATTAGACCGGTAAGAATACCAAAAGAACGAATCACCGTTTTCTCGTTGTCGCCATCATCAAGAATGTTTAAAAAACCATTGTTGAATACGATACCCGCAGAAACTTTTGTGTTGCCACTAATTGCAAGATCGATACCTAGTCCGATCCTTAATGAAAGATTGAGTAGGTCTGATTTTATCATGGCCGGATTGTCTTGCTTTATGATATTCTCATTTTTTATCTCCTCGCCATTCAATGGATTTTTAAAAGTGTCACGGGCCTTTATCCGAATCCCGGGGGTTATTCCAAACTTTCCCCAGTAGGTGAGATAACCAATTTCATTCGACTTAAGTTTAAGAGAAATTGGGATGTTGATATAGTTGAGTCTGAACTTCTCTTCGGAACTGTAGATCGTATTACCGGCACTATCTTGTTGAGTTATCCTGTCTTCGAACCTGCCTCTGTCATGGGAAATAATTAGTCCGGTGCTGAAAGCATAGTTTTCTCCAAAGTTGTAATCGAAGAGCATACCATAAGAAAAACCGGCTTTAATACCACTTGTGATATTCGTATTCTCGCTTTTTAACCATGTCACTGCAGGTGAAAATAATAACTCAAATTGGTAGTTTCGATCGACCTGAGCATTTGCAGGTTTAATAAACATGCTTGTAAGAGCAATAGAGCAGAATAAAATGACGTAGTTTATTTTAATTTGCATCAACAAATAAATTTCTTGGAAACATATAACACTAAAATAACAACCTCCATCCTGTTTATCCTGCTGATAATTACCGGATGTGATTTCAACAAAAATAGAAAAAAAGTTGACCTAAGCGGAATTGAGACCGAAGTGACTATCGATCGTTTCGAAATAGACATGATGGAGATGGATACTGCAAATTGGGAGCGATCATTAAAAGAACTTGAGTACAAGTATGGCAGAGAGTTTCTGGATATTTACTTTGTTCAGGTTCTCAATATCCGGAATCCATTTGAAAGCGAAGCCGATGCCGAGTTTTTGAAATTCTTTGTGACGAGTCCGCCGATACAGTCACTATATGATAGCGTAATGTTGGCCTATCCATCACAGGAACCAATTGAATCTAAACTGGAAGGTGCTTTTTCATATTTTAAGTATTACTTTCCAAAGAGATCGTTACCTGAGCAAGTGGTGACATTTATATCCGAGTTCGGATATGGCGCGATCACGATCGACTCCGTAACATTGGGGATCGGACTTGATCTTTATCTCGGATCCAATTTTCGAGCATACAATAATTACTTCCCTCAATATTTAAGCAAGAAATTTATTCCGGAGCGAATAATTGTGGATTGCATGAGTTCATTATACAACGAATACTTTGGTCATAACAAAGACCTCAGTAAAGCGCTTTTGTATCGAATGGTCGATGAAGCCAAGCAATCAGTATTTCTTTCGTACGTATTGCCTGAAGAAGATGAGCATTTATTGTTTGGATTCACACAAGAGGAGTTAGAATGGTGTGAAGCGAATGAAGAAGAAATATGGAAATTTCTTATCGATCAGGACTTGTTATTTTCTAATGACTTAATAGACAAGAGGAGGTTTTTAAGTGAAGGACCAACAACAAATGGCATGCCTGAAGAAGCACCCGGGAGGATCGGGACCTGGGTCGGATATAATATAATTAAAGAATATATAAACAATTCAAATGCAGGGATTAAGAAAGTGATAACTGAAAGTTCAGAGATGATATATAACAAGTCATCTTACAAACCGTCCAGGAGGTAGACAGAACCATCTCATTGCATATTTATAATATATGAAAAGAAAGTATATTAAAATATTGAAACTCACATCATTGAAAAAAGTTAGGTTTTCTTTGAGGCTATTATAAAAATTCATATATTTATCGCTCGTCTTAAGTATTAGGCAGATAATATATTAAGATATTATATTTTTAAAATCCTTTTAATCAATTTGGTAAATTAAATTATTGACTTATGAAAAGTTTTACCTTAACCAAAGCGATGGTCATGATATTGCTATCTATGGCCTTCTGTTCTTTGGAGCTTGCGGCACAACTTGAGTTTCAGGTTGGCACGAGCACAACATCAGCTACCAATTATGGGCCGATATTCAGAGTATCGTCGACAAATGCACAAGATGCAAGTCGATACTCACATTTATATTCGGCTGATGAATTGGCAGGGTTGGATTCTGGATCGACGATCAACAAAGTAGCATGGTTTAAGACTACGACAGCACAGACCCTTGTGCCTGCCAGTTTTACTGTCTACATTGAGAATGTCGCTTCTAGCAAGGTCGCCCTAACTCCTGGAACTTCCTGGACGAGTAATATTTCCTCGGCTACCCAGGTGTTCACATCATCTTCATTTCAGATAGGTGATTCTACCGGATGGATCATGGTGCCAATCACACCATTCCTTTATTCAGGTGGTGGTCTTCAGGTTTCAATGGAATGGGATATCAGCACAGTTGACCCGCCAACGGATGGTGCTTTCAACTGGAGATTTTCACTCACTGATACTGTGAAAACAATAGGGAAATCAGCAACGACACTTGCTGGCACAGGAACGCTTGATGTTGTTCCAGCATCTGCTGGTGGAGCGGAAAGGCCAAATATTCTGTTCACATATGCTCCTCCTCCATCTGATAATGCTGGGGTTATTGCAATTACTGATATTTCTGCTTCTTCAGCAAACGGTACTACTCCAATTAACGTAGTTATCCAAAACTTTGGAGGAAGCCCACTTACGAGTGCTACATTATATGCGTTAGTCACTGATGGTGGTGGTGGTCAGACTTTAGTTGGACCAACGGCATACTCGGGACCAACTCTTGGCTTAGGTGGAATTTCAGATACAGTGAATATTGGATCTGCCGTTTTAACGAATAACGAATACACTATTTGTGCATGGACTTCTATGCCAAACGGTGCTGTTGACTCAGACTTTACAAATGATACATCTTGTGTGACTACATTTGCATGTAATCCTTTATCGGGAACATTTACAATAAACGATCTTGCACCAACAGGTGGAACAAATTTCAATAGTTTCAATGATGCAGCTGCAATTCTTCAGCTTTGTGGAGTTGGAGGTGCGCTTACTTTAGATGTGCTTAACGGCCCATACAATGAGCAGGTAGAGTTCGGTACAATACCTGGTGCAAGCGCAACAAATACAATTACCATTAATGGTAATAACAACATCATCACTTTTGGTCCGGCAGATAATGGATCAAATTTTTCAGTTGGTGGTAATCAACATATCATAAGATTAGTAGGTACAGATCACTTTACTATCAACAACCTGCAGATCATATTCGATGCGATAGATACTCTTGCTCAGGAGGTATGGTGTGTACAAATTGTAGGTACATCTGCTAACCCTGCGGATTCCATTGCAATTACTAATTGTACAATTATAGCAGATACTGCTGCGACTCAGATCACTACGGATGATCAGTCGAATGGTATTGTATTTACAGGTTCTTTTACTTCACATTTTACTGATGGATTCGGAAATGGATTCCTTGTTGATAATAACACGATCGTAGGTGGTTATTATGGTATTGATCGTCATGGTCCATTTGGAAAAGGAAGTGGGGGTACTGTGATCACCAATAACGAAATTTATAATTTTGGATGGTATGGTATGGATCTCGAAGATCTGGATGCACCAGTTGTTTCTGGTAATACAGTCCGAGATCTGCTTCAGGGGAGCAGTACAAGTACTTTCCGTTATGGTATTTATTTGAATGATTGTGAACAAGGTGCTATAGTAACAAAAAATAATGTATATAACATTCCTTATGCGGCTTTGTATATGTTTGGTGTTGATGCCGGCGGAATTTTCCCGAAATCTCTTATTGCAAACAATATGCTGCAAGCGGGTACATTCGCAGACGGAACAATAAATACTAGTACTGTATATGCATTATACTCATCAGGTAATGATAGTATGAATATTTGGTTCAACAGTACATTGTGTGTTGGAACTTCAACAACAGCAGGGCATGGAGCTTTTATTTCTTCATCTTCAGAGGGTACTGACTTAAGAGCAAATTCATTTGCTAACTATGGTGGCGGTGTTGCCATTGAAATCGATGCTCCTGATGAAGCTGTCGCTATTAACTTCAATAATTATTATTCAACAGGAACTAATACTGTAGAGTACGGAGGTTCTTTTCCTAACTCTCCAGCCGAATTTTGGAATACTCAGGCAGGTTTAGCCTCGAGTTCTTATGGTCCAACAGGTCATGATCTTTCTTCAAGATTTGGAGATCCGGGATATGTTAGTAATACTGATCTTCATGCTACAGGTGCTCAGCTAAACAGCGGTACAAACCGTAATCTGTTCGCAGGTATCACGGATGATATCGATGGGCAAGCTCGACCTGTACTTACAGATATAGGAGCTGATGAGTTTACACCACCACTTAATCAGGTGGCAGTGACTTCAGTATCAGGGCCAGAATCAAATTGTGACATATCTTCAACATCTTCAATTATTTTAACTGTTCAGAATGCTGGTGCTAATGCACTTTTAGCTGGTGATACTATTCCTGTTTGTTATCAGGTCGATGGTGGAGCTGTAGTTTCTGAATTATTTATACTCCCTGTTTCGATTGGCCCATCGGCTTCATTGCAATACACTTTCGCTGCAACCGCTGATCTATCAGCAGATGGCGTATACACTATAACAGGTTTTGCGAAGTATGATAGTATTAACGATAACGATACTGCAACCCTTACTGTAGAAAACCAGTTTTCATTCCCAATTCCTTATACTGAGGATTTCGAAACATGGTCTACTGGTTTGTTTGGACCTGCATTCCCTAATGGATGGTCAACTCCTGAAACAACGACTCCTAGATGGCAGTCAAATTCAGGTGGCACCGGTTCAGGTTCAACAGGACCTAGTGGTGACAATACTACAGGTTCGGGAGTTTATGTTTATTTAGAAACTTCAGGGGGAACTACAGGTGATGAAGGTATATTAATTTCACCTTGTCTTTCCATAAGCGGTAACTTGCCACTGCTTTCATATTACTACCATAAGTATGGAGCAACAATGGGTGACTTATATATTGAAGTGGATAATGGCTCAGGTTTTGTAGCTATCGATTCTGTAATCGGACAACAACAACTTGATGAGCTCGATCCTTGGATTGAAGATACTGTTGATCTTTCAGCATATATTGGTCAATCAATTCGAATTCAATTCCGTGGTGTCAGAGGAACAAGTTTCACAGGTGACATGGCATTAGATGATATTAATATTTTCGATGCCCTTGCTCCTGAAGTTGCAGTAGTATCAATTGATGCTCCTGCATCTGGAAACAATTGTGGGCTGACGTCTAGTGAATTAATTACTGTGACAGTTGCTAACAATGCGGCTATTCCACAGACGAATATTCCAATAAGTGCACAGGTAACAGGAACGACGAATATTGGTCCGGCTGGTTTTACGATCACGGATACAATTCCTGCGTTTTCTACTTACCAATACACTTTCCCTGTAGCAATTGATCTTTCAGCACAGGGTCCTTATCAAATTTGTGTTTGGACGGACAATCCTGGTGATCCTTTTGCAGGAAATGATACAGCATGTATTAATCTTGCAAACTATACTCCACCAGCGGGTCCACTTTCAACAACCGGAGATACTGTTGGTCCATATAATGGAACACCACTATCTGGAAACGTAAGCGCAATTACAGCAGCAGATGGAATCATCTGGTATGACGCCCCGGTTGGTGGAAATCAACTAGGAGTTGGTGACGTACTTGTTACTCCACCAGTTTCCGGAGATACTTGTTTCTATGCAGCATCTTTCACTGCAGTAGATCCAGATGGAGCTATTTGTGGTCTAGGTTCTGCCCAGGTTGTTGTAAATGTTTTTACAGGTTCTTTTGGAAATGAGATTGCATGGGCATTGTATGATGCTGGGAACAATCTTGTAGCACTGTCCGCATGTGGATACAGTAGCAATGTTAATGTTTCAGATACTCTATGTGTACCTTTAGGTTCAGGATATAGATTTGAAGCACTGGATAACTTTGGTGATTCTTGGAACGGTGGTACATTTGAAATCCTTGATGCTGTTGGTGGTGTAATTGTAAATGGCGGAACACCTTCAGGTGCTCTTAATATCAACACTACGATTAGCTGTGGTTCGTATGAAATTGCGCAGATTGACTTCTTCGACCTGGGATACTTGTGCGAGAGTGCAACGAGATTAGCAGCGTGTGTTGATGTAGATACAGTTGGAACAGATATCGGAGTTACATCAATTGATGCTCCTGTTACTCAATGTTTTAATTCTTCTTCTGAGGCACTAACGGTTACTCTCCAGAACTTTGGTACAGATGATCAAACAGGCTTTAATGTTTGTTACCTATTCACTACTACCGATGATACCGGTGGAGTCGTTGTAGATTCTATTTGCGAGGTATTTGGTGGTGTGTTAGCAGGAGGAAGTACAGCTTCTTTCACATTTGCAACCACATTGGATCTTTCCAATGCTGATAATACTTATAATATCAATGCATACACTGACCTCGCTTTAGATTTCGATGAGTCAAACAATGCATCGAGCACAAATGTGAACACGATAGGTATTTTTGCGGCTGCGCCATATGCTGAGACATTTGATTCATTAGCAGATAATCAGAATGGGCAACTTTCTAATGGATGGAATGCTCAAGGTTCTGGTAGCTGGGGATGGTATTCAAACTTAGGATCAACAGGATCTGGTTCTACCGGACCTGATGGTGATCATACTTCCGGTAATGGAGTGTATATGTATGTTGAAACTAGTTCACAGCAAGTAGGACAGGAAAGAAGTCTTACCAGCCCTTGTATAGATCTAGGTGGTGGACAACCAACCATGAGTTACTGGTATCATGCATACGGTGCGAATATGGGTGATTTAGTTCTTGATATCCAATCCGGTGGAACATGGATTTTAGGCTTTGATACGGTATTCCAAGGTCAGGTTCAGACTGGTTCGTCAGATCCTTATATTTTAGCATTAACAGAATTAACTGCATTTGCAAATCAAAGCATTCAGGTTAGATTCAGATACATTTCTACTGTAGCTGGTTTCACCGGTGATGGTGCTCTTGATGATATCAACTTCTTTGATGCCAGTTTGGTGGATATAGGAGTAGAAACGATATTGGTTGATTCTTTAGGCGACCTTTGCTTATTGGACAATGAGAATATTCAGATCCAATTGTTTAACAATTCCGGTATTTCAGGTTCAGGTGTTCCTGTTACTCTTGAGGTTTCTGGTCCAATACCTACAGTTACTATTAATGAGACGACCACGAATAATTTACCTGCATTTGGTAAAGCAATTCATACGTTCTCTACAGCAGTTAACTTGTCTTTGCCAGGTACATATAATGTAAGAGCATGGACATCTTTAGGTATTGATGTTAACAATAGTAATGATACCGCAACAGGAGTTATTGTAAGTATTGCAGCTCCTAATCCGGTTACAGCAACGACGAACGATACCGTTCTGTTTGGTGCCTCCCCTGTTTCAGGAACTGTTACAGCTAGTGCCGGTGGAAGTAACATTGTATGGTACGATTCCAGTGAAGGCGGAAGCATCATTGGATTTG
>JABDMM010000078.1 GCA_013001465.1 Chitinophagales bacterium
GAACCAACTGAGCTAATCGCCCCTCAAAAATTTGGAAAAAAAGCTCTTGGCTTATGACCCTCCCGACTAATAAGTCGGGATGCTCTGAACCAACTGAGCTAATCGCCCCTGTTTTTTGGGACGTCAAAACTACATTTGTTAGCCTTATTTTGCAAATTTATTTTGCCTTCATTAGCGGCGGATCATAAACTTGCCGTTATAATCTTTGATCCCGCTTAGTCGGTAGAAATACATTCCGGATGACATCTGACTCAGATCAACCAATACTTCTTGCGTCTCCAATTCACTGTCTGATATCACGATCTTGCCGCTTACATCTATGATTTCCAGTTTGTACTTTGTTTTATCCGGATTGAAAAACTGGATCGTTGCCATATTGTTTACCGGATTTGGAAGTATAATAGAAGATGTTGTTTTGATTGGTTGCTTCAGTGTGGTAAAGGTCTGTGTCTGAGCTGCCCCGGATACAGAGTCTTCAATGTTGCACAAGGTTCGAACCGTCCACTCGTATGTCGTCTCTGCTTCGAGTTCTCTTGCAATGATCGAATTCGTATTGGAGCCAACCGCAATTTCTTGAACTCCACCACTTCCGCTGATATTTTCCAACATGATCCTGTAATCTGCAGCATTTCCTGCTGAAGTCCAGTTGAAAATTGCAGAATCCGACCCGATGGCTGTCGTATTGGGATTTGTTGGAATCCCACATTGTATGCAGTTGAATTCAAAATTCATTTTATTTATGGCAATCGTTCTTCTGCCGATCTCTCCATCCGGACCAATAGCTCTTACTGCAAACCAATCGTCATCTCCAATATTGGTTTCCTGAAAGGTGAACTTGTTTCCAAAGGAACTTCCTTTTATTTCCATGTGCTTGTTACCAAGCTGGTATGCTTCGTATGATGCTGCCCCAGGAACTGCGTCCCATTCGATCCTTGTGAATGTAGGACAAACCATGGTGACTTTTACATTTGAAGGAACAGGATAAATGCTGAAAGGCGCAGAACTTACACCGGGAAAGTTACCCCCACGACTTATTCGTATTAATCCTTTACTTGTTTCCGTATTGCTCACTGTCCAGTCTAATTGCCTTGATAATGCCGGAATGCTATTACTTATCGTGTTCCAACTTCCTCCATTGTCAGTTGAATATTCAATAGTGAATGTTCCGCTATTGCCGAAGGCATCCCATCTTAATTTGCGTGTTTCGCCTGCAACAAAATGTTCTCCACCAAATGGATATGTCACTGTGATCTTATCGTCGATCAAGGTATAAACGATATAGTATTTCTGTGGGCCTACTGGAACGGAAGAGGCTGTCACTCCCACTGAATAAACTCCACTTACCGGATCTTCCAGTGTTACCTGTTCCATGTTGTTAAGATTATCGGTGCCTCTGACTGCCGGATTATTTAGAGTAAAAGCATTTGGTGTGTGATCAAGTACCCAGGGATCATAAACACCACCACTACCAACAGGTTCTAATAATTGCATGTCAAGATCATTAACCAACGCCTTTGATGTCAGGGTAGAACCTTCAGGGTCCATCCAGTACAACATCACTCTGACTTCTTTGGTACCTGCCGGTACATTAATAAAATGTAAGTTGTAATCACCTTGCGTTGCGGTTCCACTTACGTATTGTTCATCTTCCAGCATCTTAACCGCTCTTAAGGCATTGACGCGACCCCAGCCATAAGTAAAATCAGGACCGGGATTTCCACGGTCTTCGGCACTGTTCAGCAAGCATGCTTTCAATAAAGATGATTCCGGGTATTCACCCCCGTTAAGATCTCTGTAAGCTTGATATAACTGGGACATGATCCCTGCAATTCCGGGTGCTGCTGCAGAAGTACCGCCACCTGGAGCATATGCGTTGTTTGGATCAGTAGATATTTGGTTAGCACCATTGGCACAAATATCCGGCTTGATCCTGCCGTCAGTTGCCGGTCCACGACTACTGCTGAATTGCAGATCACCGTTGTTATCCATATTCCCAACAGCGATCACATTTTTACCGATCTTATGGCCGCCGGTAACATTTCCCCAACTACTTCCTGCTCCGTATCCACAGTCTGAGTTTCCTGAATTTCCTGCAGAAAAAGTCTGTATCAGACTGGGATTGTTATAAATTTCCTGGTCAACAAGTTGTGTTGTGCTGGTGTAACCTGCGTTGCATCCGTTACTATACGAACTAGAGAACAATACTATAGTATCTTGTAAATATAGATTTAACGTGTTTGGAAGACTTGCGTTATAGGACCTTATTTTTAGCTGGACATTGGTCGCCATACCTCTGTTCAAAGGATTTAGATTTCCTGCTCCACCGGCTATACCGGCAACCATATCACCATGTTCTCCTGTTATGTCATTGATCACTTCGGATTGTTCAATTCTTCCTCTAAAATCAATATGAGGACCAACATAGCCATCATCATTTATCGCGATCTTAATACCTTTCCCATTGTAGTGTCTGCCTGCTCCGTAATCAGTATCCAGCGTATTCACTCTGTGTAGACTTCTTGCCGGTTCGTCTTCAGGAACCGGTGGCGGCGGAACCACTTCAGCATATTTAACAAATGGGATCTGGAGGATCTTATCGATCTGATCTATAGCGATCTCAATTTCAACTAGCATAACCGCTTCCCTTGTATCTGTAATTTTTATAGGTCTCAGTTCCAGTTCTTGAATCGCACTTTCAAAATCTATATCTGAATAAAACTGAAGTGAAATTGCAATCCCATTTTCTCTTAATGCCCATTCCGGATAGTCAGCATGATATAAGAAAGGGTCTTTTTTATAGTCAGTACTCAAGTTTACAACGGAGCGTACATTATAATTCTTTAGATCAGCTTTCTTAAAATCTGAAGGGAAAGAAATCACGAAAGCATTGTTCGGAATGTAATCCAAGAAATGTAAGTCCTGACTTTCAAGTTCCGCTTTGAGATCTTGCGTAGGTGTACTGTGGAATTGGATGATTCGATAATATCGACCATTAAATACATCCGCAGAAGAAATCTCAACTTCAATAAAAACGTCGACATTTGGTGGCAATAGAACGGCCTCATTTTTAAGTAAGATTTCTTCACTTTGTTGACCAATAACAAATAATGGAAAGCATAATATGATCAATAAGGTTTTTAACTTATTCAACTGAATAGATTTAGATTAAGAAATGCATTGTTTTGAGTAAGAAAAATAAGGAGTTATTTTAATAAATCCAATTAATTCAGGTCATTAAAGGGTTCTGAGCTCAATGTTATCGACGGGCTATGTATGCTATTAATAATGACTTCCTTCCATGCTCTCATCCACCTTTTTGATATAATCTCTAACATTAGGTGCGCTATCAGCACCATAAGCATCGACGAGCAGTCCTTTTACTCCGATACTGGTTTCGATCGCGTAAACTACGGAAGAATCACCGGGATCGGTCATTCCTTCAAATCTATGGAATTCATGAAGTATCGAATCTTCTGCGCTGCAGGGAGTCATGTTGTCATCGGTAGAGCAAAGCATACTATTATTATCTACCGTAAAGTTCTCTTTGAACCCTCTCCTTTTTAACTCAACGATCGCTTGAGATAAAGTATCATACCTATTATTGTTCATAATTCTTGCATTTCGTTTTGAAAAAAGAGTCTTGCTCGGTAGATAAAAAATACAAAAACTCATGCTCATTTTATAGCTTAATCCAATTTTTTATCGATGCGAAGCAATCTGTCAACGATGATATTTTTCCTCAGAACGAACATATGTCCGTTGTCATGAAGCGTATCGATAGTCAACTTATCTGATTTCACATTTTCTTTTAAGAACTGCACGTTGTCAAAAGGCACAATTTGATCACGATCTCCATGCATGGCAATGACCTCTTGATCCAGCTTACTCCAAATATTTTTCATCTGAAGCAGTTCATCTTTATGTGCCAGCTTTTCCAGGCTGGCTACCTGTGTTTCTTTGCTCGCAATAGACCGTATCACTGTTGAGTTTGTAAAATCAGCCAAAAATGTGAACTTTTCTAATTCCGGATCCACAGCACCTGATGCAATTACGATCGCTTTAACCTCATCGCTTGCGAGGTATCCGGTATAAGCCGCGATCGGAGCGCCAAAGGAATGTCCGATCACAATTACTTTTTTCTTTGGGAATGTGCTTTTAATAAAGGCAGCGATTATTTCTGCCTGAGCTTTAATGGACACCACTGCCTCGCCATAATTAGCATAGCCATAACCCGGTCTGTCGATGGATACCACGATACCTTGCTCCAGCAAGTCAGCATTTTTAAGATAAACATTGAACATTTCCAGACTACCGGGTGCCCCGTGAATGAAAAGAAAAACCGTCTCTTTTTCAGGATTGCCTGTCATGAGATACCGCAATGCGATATCATTGAGATAAACATATCCTAGCTTTCCTTCAAGTTTGTTCTCAACTAAGAAGCTATTGAGCTCGGCATCCGAGGATCGAAATGACATGCGTATCCCAACAATTAAAAGTACAATTATCAAAATGAGAATTGCAGTAACCGTAATTTTTAAAATCTTCATAATAAATAAACTCTGAGTCCTCTACGTTTAACCTCCGAGTCCTCTGCGGTAAAAAATAATCCTAATTTCACATAGAATCCCTACATTAGTCACCACACCTATGAAGAAAGGACTCAAAATATTCCTACCTCTATTAGTATTCATTGCGATTATATTAATAATTGATGGAAAAGGTAAATCAGCGGATGCGCTTTATGAAAAATATGCGCAAGACTATAGTGGCTCAATACAGGTCGATGACATGTCTGTCTACTACAAAAAAAGTGGAAACGGACCAACACTGCTTTTGATTCATGGTGTAGCTAGCTCACTATACACTTGGGAAAGCTGGCATGAAGCACTATCAGACAACTTTACTGTTGTATCGATAGACTTACCCGCATTTGGTTTAAGCGGACCTCACCCCGATGAAGACTATTCTCATGACATGTATATGCATACGATCTCTTCTGTCCTGGATCAACTGAATGTTAAAGAAGTATATGTAGCCGGTAATTCGTTTGGCGGAATGCTTTGCTGGATGTATGCTCTGCATGACAAAGAACGTGTTAAGAAAATTGTGCTCATCGATGCAGCCGGACTAAACACCAAAAGAAACGATATCCATGACCCGGGATTTAAGTTGGCAACACATCCATTATTTAAATACCTGACCCACGCGATCACACCTAAATTTCTTATCGAACGGTCATTGAAAAATGCATATGCAGACCCATCGCTCGTTACCAAAGAAAAAGTATCCAGGTATCATGATGTGTTATTGAGAAAAGGAAACCGGCAAGCATTTTCGAAAGTGCTGCTTGAAACGATCCATAACGGTGAGGACCACAGAAAAAAGATCGCATCGATCGATATTCCGGTGCTCATTTTATGGGGTGAAAAAGAAAATATGATACCACTCGATATGGCCCGTGAATATCATGACCTCATCTCAAACTCAAAATTGATCACATATCCAGACGGCGGACATATACCGATGGAAGAAATACCGAAACAAACTTCATACGACGTCAAAAAATTTCTCCTCAGCGAATGACAACAAAAAGTGAATACGAGATCATCATCATTGGCGGAGGTTTTTCCGGGATCGCTGCAGCTGTAAATCTTCAGAAAAAAGACATACACGACTTTTTGATCATCGAACGCGACGAAGAGATCGGCGGTACATGGTGGCGGAATTCTTATCCGGGAGCTGCCGTAGATGTGCAGTCTCAGCTGTATTCATTCTCATTTGAACCATACGACTGGACAAGATTGTTCGCTTTTCAGCCTGAAATTCTTGACTATACCAGACATGTCATCGATAAGTATTCGATCGAAAAATATACGATCACGAATTCATCGGTTGATGGTTTGGAATATCTTGATGACGAGCATAAATGGAAAGTAAAGCTGGAGGATGGGCGAGAATACAAGTCGAAAATAATTATCAATGCAAGTGGTGTGCTCTCTCAACCCAGCATACCTGCTTTTGAAGGCCTGGAAAATTTCACCGGCAAGATCATGCACACATCCAGATGGGATCACAGTTATGATCACAAGGGTAAAAAAGTAGCGGTGATCGGTAGTGGAGCAAGCGCGGTGCAAACTTGTCCGGCTATTGCTGATGATGTAGAACAATTATATATCTTCCAGAGAAATGCCCACTGGATCTTACCAAGACCAGACCGAGTGCTGAATTCGATCGAAAGGAAGATCAATCGGGGTTCCAGCTTTATATATTCACTTTACCGAAGTTTCGTTTACTGGTTTCTCGAAGTCAGAGTTTTAGCATTCAGTAAGATTCCATCAGCTATGAAGATTGGACCGCAAAGAATGGCTATGAGATTTATAAAGAAAGAGATTGAGGACGAGGAATTGCGGGCGCTTTTGATTCCAGATTATACCATTGGCTGTAAACGTATTTTGCTATCGAGCGACTATTATAAGACGCTAGTAAAGGATAATGTTACTTTAATAGCGGGAGATAATGGGATCAAAAAATTTCATGAAAATTCAATTGAGACTACCGATGGCGAGATAATCGAAATTGACTGCGTCGTTCTAGCAACCGGATTTAAAGCATCGGAAAACAATATTGTTTACGAAGTAAAAGGCAGAGATGGGGTAACGCTTAATGAAACGTGGGAGAATGGAGCACATGCATATCTTGGAACAACGGTGCCATCGTTTCCAAACTTCTTTCTGCTCGCCGGACCGAATACAGGCACTGGGCATACATCGGCCATATTCATGATCGAAGCGCAGCTGGAATACATCATGAAGGCGATCTCAAAACTAAATTCTAATGGGTGTAAATCAATTGAGGTGAAGCAGCAAACGGAAGAGCGTTTCAATAAGTGGTTAAAGAAAGAGTTGAAGAACACTGTTTGGCAAAGTGGAGGATGCCGCAGTTGGTACCAAAATTCAAAAGGAGATAATACCGTAATATGGCCGGATTACACTTTCAGGTTCCTTTCTAAATGCAAAAATTTTAAAGAAAGCGACCATCTCATTAGCTAGTGATATTTTCGCTATACCTTTTCATTTTCTTTATCTTAGAGCAATGAAATCAATTATCACAAGCTTTTTAATCTTTATTGTAGCTGGCTTAACAGCACAATCCACGATCACCGATACTATGACGCATGATGGTGTCGTGAGAAACTATCGATTGTTTTATCCTAGTTCGTATGTTCAGGGAACGCCGATGCCATTGGTATTTAACCTGCATGGATTTGGATCCGATGCATTTCAGCAAACGTTTTATTCTGAAATGAGCGCTGTAGCAGAAACAGAAGGGTTTATTGTCTGTTATCCAAACGGAGTGAATATGGCTTGGAATGTTGGCTGGACATTTGGCAGTACGGAAGATGATGTTGCTTTTTTCAGCAGACTGATCGACCGGATCTCATCGGAATATTCAATTGATCAGAACCGTGTGTATTCATGTGGAATGTCGAATGGTGGTTTTATGAGTTACAGACTTGCATGTGAACTCAGTGAAAGAATAACTGCTGTTGCATCGGTTACCGGAAGTATGCTATCAACAGTAATTCCTATGTGCAGTCCTTCGAGAGCGGTCCCTGTTCTTGAAATTCATGGAACTGCAGACTCGACAGTTCCCTATACAGGAGTTTCAGGAGTAAGTGCACATATTGATACGGTAGTTCAGTTCTGGGTAAACAACAACGGATGTCTCACACCAGGTGATACCACTATCATACCCAATACGAATACAAAGGATAGTAGTACTGTGATCAGGGTAGATTATACCGGATGCAATGATGGCAGCAAAGTATCTTTCTTTGTCGTCATTGGTGGCGCCCACACCTGGCCGGGAGCGACATTGATATTTGATATCACAAACAAAGATATCGATGCAAGTGAAGAGATCTGGGAGTTCTTTAAGCAATTCAGTCTTGACAATACGACTAATATTGATGAACCTGTGAGTTCGAACAGAACGTTAATTTATCCCAACCCAACAAGCAATACCATCAGTATTGATGCTGAATTTGATAACTATAGGATTTTTGATATTCATGGAAGAGTAATTCAGGAAGGTGGATATTTTCATACACTTAGTGTAAAAGAATATTTATCCGGAATGTATTTTCTGGAGGTGAGTTCAGGTTCAAAGTTAGATCGGTTTATCTTTAGCATAAGATAAATACTCTTCAGTATACAACTTTGAAATTGACCATATGTCTCCTTTTTCTATACTTTAAATAAAATTAAAAATTTTATTCCGATCTATCCAGCTGATATATAATCGAACACATAAGTAATATTATTTAAAGTGTTGATAATGTACCTTTCTAAATATTATTAAAACAAATTTAATGTATATTGCATTAGAGATTCTTAAACTCTAAATGCTACCCAATGCCCTACAATCTAAATACTCTATTTGCTCTAATCCCTTGCCTATTATTTTCACTCTCAATTTATTCACAAGAAGTCATTACCACCGCAGGTGAACAGAATAAGTCTGCTGAAATTAATGTAAGCTGGACAATAGGAGAGGAGATCATTGAGACATTCAGTTCACAGGAAGTGATCTTGTCACAGGGCTTCAATCAATCAGATATTCAAATTATCCTTTTAGAACCGCAAGAAGACCCTTCGTTCAACATTGCAGTATATCCAAACCCTTCAACAAATTCCATCAGTATAGATATCGGAGAAATAGAGGATGTAAGCCAAGGTTCTATTTATAATTATCAGATCTTCGATCTCAACGGTCAGCAGATCATTCATGGTCAGCTATTTGATCGCAGTTCTGAGATATCCATTCGAACATTAGTACCAGCAGTATATATACTGAAATTATATGGCGATAAAAAAGAGCTTGCTTCTTTTAAGATCGTCAAGTCCTGACAAATTCTTTAATCCAAAATGCCTAAATTATGAAGTCTGTATTTTTAATGTCAATGATCGTATTTTGTTCTCTGTCCCTTTTTGGCCAAGCGCCGGAAGCTTTCAAGTATCAAGCTGTAGTAAGGGATGTCGAAGGACAAATTTTGGAAAACAAAAGTATTGATCTGCGGATCAGTATTCTCAAAGACAGTGAAAAAGGCTTGTCTGTTTTTACAGAGTATCACTATGCCAGAACTAATGATTTTGGATTGGTGAGTCTGGAGATAGGCGGTGGGGAAGCAGTTTCAGGCGAATTTGAAAACATCGACTGGGGCCTTACCTCTTACTTCGTGAAAATTGAGATCGATGCAGATCGTGATCGTGAGTATGAAGTAATGGGGAACTCCAGATTGTTAAGCGTGCCCTACGCTTTATATGCTAAAACAGCAGAACGTGTGCTCGATGACCAGTCACTATCGAGTGAAGACAGATCATCGAATTGTGCAAATACACCCTACAATTGGTGTGATGACTGTAAATGTGTTAATGGAATTAAAACATTGGAAGTCCTTTACCTTGGTCCTAGTAACAAAGACATCTTTATATATACAAATCAGAAACTGACAGCTCTCGTTGATTCATTTCCTAATGCACAGGATGGAGATATATTGAGCATAGATGCATCAGGTTTGAAACTTGGCGCTCTGGACTATTATACATATTTCGCATTTATGGACACAGCCATGGAAGTTATTCGTGTCAATACATCATGTCAGGAGCGAATCGTTGGTGAAACGTTCAAGTACTTTACCATGATCGCTCAGAAAGATAAATTGAACAATGCTTGTGACGTATGTGATCTTCGGGATGACTGGAAACTTGGAGGTAATGCAGTACTCCAGTATGATAGTTTATGCAATCGTATCGGTACTTCCAACAGGAAGGATTTCGTAATGATATCTGATAACAAGAGCAGATTTATGCTTCATAAAGATGGTATGGTTGAAGTGACAAACAGAAACCCAACACTGTTGAGTGGAACATTAACTGTTGATAAAGCTACAGACTTAAATGCATCCCTGAATGTTGACGGGCCTACAGATCTTAATAGCACCTTAATGGTAAACAATATGAGTCCCACAACGCTTACAGGAACTCAGGCAGTATATAAAGATGCTTCGTTTGGTGAGCACATTTTCATTAATAGTGACCCATTGGATTCAGCGTACATTTCAACATCACCGCAAACAGGCGCTTTAGTTGTCAAAGGTGGAGCAGGCATAGGAACGAACTTGTTTGTAGGAGGGAAACTAGATGTGAAAGGGCCTGCTGATTTTGCTCAGGTAAATATAACAGGTCAGGCTGTCTCCAGCAGTCCTACAACCGGGGCTCTTATAATTGAAGGTGTTGGTGGTGCCGGAATAGGAGGTAATCTGCATGTCGGAGGATCTTCTGAGTTCAGCAGTGGATTGAGGGTAACTAATGCAGGAGTTTTTGATGCAGTTCCAGGGAAAACAGGAACCGGTCATGTTGCTAAATTTGTGAATACAGCGGATGGAAGTGGAATAGTAATTCAGGTAGGTCAAGCTAATCCACAGAATAAGAACAACTTTGTAACCTTCAAGAATGCAGGAGGAACAACAGTTGGAAGAATCGAAGGTGAACACACTGCAGCAGACTTTGCTAATAACGCAGATTATGTGCGTGAAGTAGCTTTTCTTGGAACCAACATTGCTTTTGTTACAACAGATGCATTGATTGCCGGCTTAGAATCTATTCAGGGTGGAGTTAAGGTGGTAGCAACAGCAACATCATCGACAGCCTGTGTTGGCTTTGGCGCTTGTTTTACAGCACCAATTCCTTCATTAATTGTCGAGTCTGGATCAAACCTGATCCTAAAAATTGCTAATGTAGTGAAATACGGAGCTGCTATTGCAATAGCAACTGCTGATCTGGCAAGCTTCATAGCCCTGGCTCAAAGTAATAAGGGTGTGACATTTAATTCAGGTCATGAAGACTATGCCGAGTATCTCGAGAAACAGTATTACGATGAAGATTATTTACCTGGAGAGGTTGTTGGTATGAGAAACGGTTTTATCTCACGCGAAACTTATGCAGTGGAAAAGGTGATGGTTATCTCCCATAACCCAATTGTTCTTGGAGGTATGCCTGAAGAAGGGCAGGAGAAAAATTTTGAAAAAGTAGCTTTTCTTGGACAAGTCCCAACTCGTGTAATGGGTATTGTTGATATAGGAGATTATCTACTTCCAAGCGGGTTGAACAATGGTTTTGCTATAGGAAAAACCAAAGACGAGATGTCTATTAGTGATTATAAGAAAGTAATTGGTATATCATGGGAGAAATCAACGGAACATGTTGGGATAGTAAATACCGCAATTGGACTTAATACAAATGACCTCGCAGACAGAATTGAAAAGCAGGAAACTAAAATAGAAGTTCAACAGGATGAGATCTACCAACTCAAATCAACCATTCAAAAAGCTTTTGATGTGCTTTCAAATACCGTTCCCGGATTCAAAGATGCGATAGGCTGGAAGGACGATCAAGAGAATGCTCCTCAAATTGATCACAAGGATGATAATAACCACCCTTTCGTGCATGACAGAACTCACCTTGATGATATTGTTTATCATGAAGTAACTGACGCAGAGATCGATGAAATGTTTAAACAAGCCAAAGCTGTCGCAATTGAGGCTGGTGTTGACTTTAGAACTGACCCTTTCTGGTCTAAAATCGAGTCAGATCACCTATATCTCACAGAGATCAAGAATACTATAAGGGAAAAATTGGATAAAGCAGTTCATACTCATAAGCGTGTAAACCAAGAGATGTCTGGGAAAGCTTCACCGAAGCTATCTAAGTAATGTGATGTTTGAGTATACATATGATCGTATACTCTTTTCTTAACCCTAATGAAGCTGAATTATGGATCTCGTGAAAAACTTTAGAAAGTATGCCCTTGTATTGCTGATCTCATTGATCGCCGGACCTATCTTTTTAACCGGTCAGAATGCGGTTGTATTACCAACGGATGGTTCGTCTTCATTCGAACTGTCACCTCAGGGGAACCTGCATTTTCAGAGACAACTTTATTTAATTCCTAAAAGTGAAATTCAGGCTTCCGATCTAAACAACGGAGCGCTTATAAACTCTCTCGGTTTTACAATTGGACATGCTCAGGATAAAAGAACAAAAGGTGGTTTGCAAATTTATCTTCAAAACACAAATGATGTAATCGCAAGAACAGATTCTGCATGGACTTACGTCCCTGTCACTGCGAATATGCACAAGCTTACTGCTCTGAATCAGGGAGATTTTGAATGGGAAGTCGCTACAATTTGTTCAGGAGACACTTCTGCTTTTTCATCTGCTTCTTTTTCAACGGACCTTTCGGATTGTAATGCACCACAAAATTTAACTACAAGCAATATAACAACCAACTCTGCTACGTTGAACTGGGACTTACCGGCATCGCCTGGATTCCAATCGTTCATTGTAGAGTATACTAAGCTCAGCCCGGTTTCATGGACCATGCAGTCTACCACAGATACAACTTTGACAATTTCCGGACTCGACTCATCAACAATATATCAATGGCGGGTTCGGACTAATTGCAGTGGCGAAACAACTTTTAATGTCGGAGCATCCTTTACAACCTCATCTCCGGATGATTGCAATGAGGTCAATGGTCCAATAGTCGATTCAATCGGGAGCAATGCATTTATACTCAAGTGGGATGCTGATACGACTGCTATTCGCTATGATGTTCAGTACAGGATCAAAGGAACATCAAACTGGTTTGAAATAATCAGTACCAGCAACAAGATCACAATTGCGGACCAGGTTTTTATGGGTGATACTTTTGTAAATATTCATCCCGGAACTATATATGAATGGAGAGTCAGAGTAGTTTGCGATTTTGATATTACAACTTTTAAAACATCCGTCGGTTCTTATGTTGATGGAACAGAGTTTACCACCAACGGTCCGCTTCGTTGTCGTCGACCTCAGGACCTGAAAGTTGAAAACATCAGCACTAACAGTGCACACCTGTCCTGGCTTTCTCAGCCGCAGGCAACTATGTATTTATTGCGGTTCAGGTTAAAAAACTCTATTACCTGGACAAATGCAATTTCAGGAATGAGTAAGGTCCACCAGAATGCGGCAAGAGTTCCAAAACAAATAGGACCCTGGGACATTCCTTTTAGCGGGGACACCATTTTCAAGGATTCATTTTCTGTCTCTCTTAGTTTAGTGGTGGATGGATCAAAGACCACTTTCCCATCAATTCAAACGGATTCCTGTATTGTGGTTTCTGATACACTGTTAACCTTCGACATATCCGGTAACACTGAGACCCCAACTGAGCGCTACGCAATAAAACTCAACCCGGTGATCACACCTATCAGCATAAATCCTGATTCGGTGAGAGTAGAAGTCTACGGGACAATAGATAACAATGCAATTTTATTGGGGACATTCTATACGGATTCTGCATTTGTTTCAGGAGATGACTTATTCCTCTATAAAGGTCCAAACAATGCGAGCCTGGTATTAGATAAAACAGTTTCTCTTTTACTTGATATAGATAAGGTCAATAACCCGGTGATCGACTCATTAATTTCGGTTGATTTATTTACATATACCGGTGCCGGTCTTTATGTTGCATTTGAGTATACCAATCGTAAAAATTCCATATCAACTTTCAACCGGGTACTGTCAACTGAGAGGAATCCATCATCCATTAAATCTAAAAGTGGTCTTGATTCCATCGTTGCAGTTATATGTCTCAAAACACAAGCAAATACAGGAGATACAGATCACAGGACACGACTCACTTCAATACAGGAGCGGCCTGAAACACGTTTGGGTTCTTCTTCTTTGACAGATATTGCTGAAGTTGTGAATTTATATACACTAGGCTGTAATGCTATTCCTTATGGTAATCCGGCTAGTGTTATAGCTGTAATCGGAAATAATTCCGGGGTAAACCAAAACTTTACTATCAATTTTAGTGTCATCGGAACTGAATCCAATTCCATAAAGTTCAACACCTCATTTCCTTTGAATGTTGCAGCTAATACTCAGGTAAGTGTACCAACAACATATTCTCCTTCAATAATGGAGAGCGATTCACTTTCAGTTTCGATTAATTCGGTTGCTGGCGAAAATATTCTGTACAATAACAGTGTAAGCTATATTCAGAATGTTAATCCATATTTTCTTGGCTATGCGGATGAATCGGAAAACATCTCATCGGCTGGACTAGATACAACTTCTGGTTTAATTCTTGCTAAATATACTGTCAATGGTTGCGCATTGCTAAGCGCCGTAGATATATTTATAGATCCTTCTGCCGCTAAACAGGAAATATATGGTGTCGTCTTAGATGCCGGAGGCACGATCATTGACACTTCCAGGCATTATGTTTTAGATTCAACGGAGACAAATGCGTATCGCACTTTTTATTTTCCTTCGACACCGAGTTTTAATGGACAAGATTTCTACGTCGGATTAGCCCAAACTGAAAATTCGGTTAACGGATACAAACCAGTTGGAGTGCAATGGGAGACTGAATATATTCGGTCTGGTGCATATTTCAGATCTGAAATCGATGGTTCCAATATAACGGATGTACGTACACCAGGAAGATTGATGATAAAAGCTGAGTTAACACCTCTCGGTTTAATCCCGGAGATTAACGGAAGTCTTACGCTTTGCATCGGTGGTACAAATGTTCTTTCCGTTGGCGGCAAAACACAACAATTTGCCAATAGTGTTATAGGTGTTAGTTCAGAATTTTCAGATTTTAAATTTTCTTCACTTCAAGCTCTTGGTGCTCCGGATGTTTTTCCTGATCACAATTCTAATAATCCAAATCAATGGATAGGCACGACACCTGATGATCAGAGAGAGTACATAGTTTTAGGTTTCGCAGATCATTCAAAAATAAACTATGTCAACATTTATCAAACATTGAATCCAGGCGCAATAGACACCGTAGTTTTAATCGATTCACTCAATAATAAAACAGTGGTTTTCGCAAGAAAGCTGTTTTCGAAAGAAATTCAATTTCAGGATCTGAAAGCTAGAATTCAGAGAGTAACATTTCCAAAAACCAGTACCGGAATATCGAAGGTGCGAATAGCATTGGCTTCTGATTCGATCAAAGGGTCCAATAGTATTGATGCAGTAGCGATAGGAGTTCGAGATCCTTCTGCTACTTTTGCATCATACTTATGGAGTCCAGGTGGAGAAACGTCATCTTCAATTAGTGTAAATGCAGTAGGCGAATATAGTGTTCAAATAAGTTCTGCAAACGGTTGTGTTTCTAACTCTGTTGCAGAAGTGAGTGCTTTTGCTTCAATAATCCCAGAGATACTTTATGACTCAACACACGCACTAACTTTTTGTGGTGACGACAGCATCGTTTTAACTTCAAGCCTGAGTTCCGGTATTACTTGGAGCACCGGTGATACAACAACATCAATCGTCGTGAGTACTTCTGGTGAATACTTCGTTTTATATGATGCAGGAAATGGCTGCGGGGCAGTATCTTCTGATACTATTACTATTCAAGTTGATTCGCTTCCTACTCCGACTATGACAGGATTGTTTGCAATTTGCCCGGGTGGATTTGCGAACCTCACTACAACGCCTATATACCCAATATATAAATGGTCTACCGGAAGCACCAACCAGTCTATTTCTATTGCTGTTCCAGGTACTTATACAGTTACAGTTACTGACAATAATGGTTGTACAGGTTCAGCAAGTGGGATAACTTTTAATGGATTACCTCCTATGCCTGTGATATCAGGACCAACAGCTATTTGTCCGGCGTCAAATGAGACACTTTCAGTTCAATCAACTTTTTCAAACTATATATGGTCTACAGGAGAAACTACTGCCTCGATTAATATTAGCTCAGGAAGTATTTATACAGTAACCGTAACAGATGTTAATGGTTGTACAGCAGCCAAAAGTTTAAACGTCGTTCAGCTTGTTCCACCTCAACCTGTCATCAGCGGTGCACTATCTTTTTGTGGAGGAAACAGTACTGTATTAGATGCTGGGATCGGGTTTAGTAACTATATCTGGTCGAATGGGGCTACAACTCAAACTATAACTGTCGATTCAGCGGGTGTTTATGCGGTAACTGTTACTGATGCTTTTGGATGTATTGGAGATACATCAGTAACTGTTTCTCAGTTCGGTTCCTTGCCGCAAACACCAGGTCCGATTAGTGGATTAGTGCATGGAGTGTGCAATACAAGTGGGGTGGTTTATTCTATTTTACCCGTTATTAATACAACATTGTATGTATGGACAGTACCTGCAGGTGCTACAATTGTAAGCGGACAAGGAAGTACTTCCATCATTGTAGACTACAATAACATAGATTCTGGAGACATCGTCGTTGCGGCATCGAATGCTTGTGGTCAGAGTCCATCTGCTAATCCAAGAGTTTTGAAAGTTTATGGGGGGCCGGCTCAACCTGGATCTATCATGGGTCAGGCAAATGGATTATGTTCTAATATGGGAATCAAGTACTGGATCAACCCGGTAAGTAACAGTAGTAGTTATACCTGGAGTGTGCCATCGAATGTTACTATCATTAGCGGGCAAGGAAGTACTATGATAACAGTAAATCTAAACATGCTAAGCGGACAAACAGGTACGATATGTGTTACCGCAAATAACATTTGTGGGAATAGCGTTTCATCTTGTCTGGATGTTTTAATGCTCATTAGCGACCCGATATTACCAATAGCGATGTGTAAAAACACCAGTGTAACTTTAAGTGCACAAGGCAGTGCATCTATAACGGCTACTGATATAAACAATGGTAGCTCTGATAACTGTGGGATATCATCAATAGCTTTAAGTAAAAGCACTTTTGGCTGCGTTGATATAGGCAACAAAACCGTGACTTTAACAGTCACAGATAATTTTGCAAATGTCGCGACGTGCACAGCGACAATTTCGGTAAGCGATCCTACTCTAAATTGTCCGTGCTTCACTCCGGCGGGACTCGTAACTGATAATCTGGGATTGAACAGTGCAAGGTTAAACTGGACACCGACACCGAATGCCCAGGCATACCGTTTATATGGAGAAAGACTTGGTTATCCACCAATAGATTTCACGATCGGAGGTGGCAATACGGCGCTTTATAACGCCAGTAAACTAAACCTGAAGACCTTTTACTATTGGTCGATACAAGCCATCTGTGATGCTGGTGGTGGAAGTACAAGGACTTCTTCAATTGCTCAACCGGATACTTTCCGTACAGCAGCATGTACCAATCCGAAGAATACCCAAACTATATTATCGGTGGTCAATCCTAAGCAAGCAACACTCTCGTGGGATCCAACACCATTTGCTGTGGGTTATCGATTAATTGGACAAAAAGCAGGAGGCACACAACAAAGTATAGACATAAACGGAAACTCGAACACCTCGTTTTTCACGAACACATTAGAGACGAACACTAGTTATATGTGGATCGTATTAAGCGGCTGTGTCAGTTCCGGATCTGTTGTATTCTCAAATTCAGCAACAGCAATAATAAATTCATTTACGACAGGGAATGTTGTTAGCCAAAAGAGAACGTTCGATGATCCGGACGATGAGCTTTTATTGTGGCCTAATCCAACAGAAGCAATGGTGAATGTGAAAATCGAAGGTATAGCGAAAGATGTAGGATCGACTATCAAGATCATCAATATTGCAGGTGAAGAGGTGATGATCCTGGATTACGTCAGTCCTGTAAATGGGTTCGCAAATGAAATAGATGTCAGGAATTTAGCGGCAGGAATATATCAGGTGATTGCAATTGATGGGGAGCGCATTTTGAAAAAGAAACTGGTGATTAGCAGATAGATCTCAGTAATCTGTCTTCACATTCTTATTCCATGGAAGTTTGAAAAGATATCCGATCTTTTCATCGTCCTCGTCGTCGAGCACATCGAGTCCGTATTTGATCTTGTTTGTCTCATCATAAACCAGTGTCCCAAAAATTCTATCCCAGAAAGAAAAGATATTTCCAAAATTCGTATCGGTCCATGGTCTTTCAAAATGATGATGAAACTTATGCATATTCGGTGTTATAAACACATAGCTCAAAGATCTGTCGAGCCACTGTGGTAATGAGATATTGGCATGGGTAAAGTAGGTAAAGAATATGGTGCAAATCCTGTAAAACAAGTAGAAAGCTATGGGCGCGCCTAACAGAGTTAAAACAATAAGAGCAAAAGTTTCTCTAAGTACAAATTCCAAAGGATGGTTTCTTGTGCCGGTAGTTGCATCCACTTTGGTATCACTATGATGAACAATATGCAACTTCCAGAGAGGTTTCACCTTGTGAAGTAAGTAATGTGCAAAGTACTGTGAAACAAGATCAAAGACCATGAAAGCGATGAGCAACTCCACAATGATCGGGAGATCTATGTAAAAGAGGATCCCGAACTCCCGAGGCTGAGCAAACTGGTCCGCAGCTAAAAAAAAGATCCCAAACAGGACATTTATCAGAATGATCGCAGCAAGAAAACTAAGATTAACTAAAGCATGACGCCACTTTTTATAGTCTAGTTTTATAAGCGGGGTACCAGCCTCAACGATCCAAAAAATAGCGAGACAGAATATGATCCAACCCAACTTGTAATAAGTCGGCATCTGCTCGAAGTATTCTAAGAACCCATCCATTGTATAAAATTACTAAAACTTAATCTCTAATAAAGTCTAAATAAATATATAATAACTTTTTATAGATGTTGTCGTAATAAATACTGAATACCAGATTATTATATACGATGAGATATATAATTTTTTTTGCACGAATAGTCGTGATAACCTCTCTGCTTAACTTTTCAGCTTATGCTGTATATCATGTTATGAGCGGAGGAGAGCGATTCGGAAGTTATAGCAAACACATTCTCAGTTTTGCAACATTTCCGGGGAAGATCTATGTTGCATCTACCCAAATTGTTTTTGGTTTTCACCCATATAAGGTTGAAAAGGATGAGCAATTTCATGAGGTGAATGAATTGGATCAGGATCTGTTCACGCTTGTATCCCACTATAATTCCGATCAACAGAGTATTGTTTTTCAGTTGATCAACTTTAAGAATGAAGAGGTAATGCATGAATGGGTTTACCAGATCGATGACCCAACTATGAGCGATCAGGCTACTTGTACTCATCCCATTTTACTCGATGACTATTCATTGATCTTTGGATTGCATATAGGTGATCTGCTGAGGATCGATAGAGCGTCCAATGTGTTATGGAGAAACGATCAGTTCGCATTTCATCACTCCAAAGAACTGGATGATGAGAATTATTTGTGGGTGCCTGTTGCACATAGAGATGCATGGTTAAGTAATATGAGTATAAAGAACATGGGTGGTAAGAACCTCATGTTCAGAGACGATAGAATTGCAAAGGTTGACATCCAAAGTGGTAAGGTGATATTTGATAAGTCAGTAACCAAGATCTTATTGGAGAATGATCATGAAAGTTTACTTTGTCAGTTCTACGAGCAAGATCTGGTTCATCTCAACGATATTCAACCCGTCTTCGAGGATGGTAAGTATTGGAAGAGGGGAGACTTGTTTATTAGCTGCAGGAATATTCACACTGTATTTCAATACCGACCGTCAACAGACAAAGTTGTTTGGCTGAAAACCGGACCCTGGATCAATCAACATGATATCGATATCATCGATTCGAATAGGATCATGGTCTTCAACAACAATTTCATCAGGCGGACCGAAGCGGCAGGAGTGAGGGGAATTGCCGCAGAAGTAAACGAAATTCAAACGAAGGAACGATTTAATCAAATTACTACATATAACTTCAAGACAAACAATGCAAAAAATATATTTGAAAATATAACTTTTCAAGAAAAAATTAGTACAACATTACAGGGAAGGTCTCAACTATTGAAAGATGGTCGGATCTTTATCGAGGAAACAAACAACGGTAAGTTCTTTGTCGCCGATAGTAACAAGATCATTTTTCGTAAACAATTTGCGCCTGTTGATCCTTCCATTGCGATGATGCCCGGTTGGGCAAGAATTTATGAAGATTTACCAGAAAAGGAGTGAGTTATGATTTTGTTGTATGTTGGACCCGGACTGGGGTTAGGAGCTATTTTTCTTTTTTTACTGATCTTGCTGATCATTATAATCAGCTTTGGTCTGATCATTTGGATTCCAATCAAGAATTTTTTTAAAAGGGTTCTTAAATCTGTTAATCAATGATCATACTTTTAATCAATACCATAGCCGGAGTTTTATTTACTTCTTGTCTTATCTTCTTTAGAAAGAGTTTCTATCGTTTAGTATTGCGATCTGTAAACTTATTGGATGCAGTTTTATCAAGATCCGGCAATGAAGAAGAACGCCAGAGGCTCTTGCTTTCCAATTTTGTAAAAACGATATCTTCTTATTATAAATTCTCATTCTTCTTTGGTCTTGCACTGTTCGTTGGAATACTTCCGATCATCTTACAATACAAATTTCTTGGAGTTTATCTTACGATCTCCTTTTTCGAGTCATTTCAGTTTATAATACCCTTCTCTGTTGGATCTACACTTCCATTTCTAGTTTTTAATCAGTTCTCACCAAAAAAGGATTATTCTGAGTTATCGATCCTGATCCATCGAATGATGATGGATAACTTGAATTTTGCTCAGTTTTGGTTTTCAGTTGAGAAGTTTTTATTTATCAGAAAGAGAAGCAGGTTAGAGAAGGATTTTGTAGTCGTTAGTGGTTTGGCCAGATGTGGAACGACAGCGCTTACGAACATACTTTATCAGACAAAAGAATTTCATGCATTGACCTACCGGAATGTCCCGGGACTAATGTCTCCGGTACTTTGGAAACTATTGAATTTTTCTTCTAAAAAACGACAGGAAAGATCACATGGTGATGGAATTATGATCGATACCAACTCTGTGGAGGCTTTAGATGAATTTTTTTGGAAGTCTACTCTTAAAGATGAATATATATCAGATGAACAATTGACTGAGCATGAAGTCTCTGATCAGCATCATTTAGATTATTTAAAATATCAATCGTTGATCAGGTCTTCAAAAAATGCGATGTCGACTTACCTGACCAAGAACAACAATTTTATGCTCCGCTATAAGTCAATACGTAAAATGAACAGCGAGTTTAAAGTGATCCTGATGTTCCGCGATCCGGTCGATCATGCACTTTCACTTCAGAACCAACATCGGAAGCATGGATATTTGCAGGAGCAGGATCCATTTATTCTTGAATATATGAATTGGTTGGGGCATCATGAGTTTGGTTCAGGTCAAAAATCCTTCCGTTTTCCAGGTTTACAAAAGATCAGCAGTTACGAGAAAGACAGTTTGAACTTCTGGATGGAGCAATGGGTGAACTATTATAACTATGTGCGGCAGTTCCTGAACGATGACAATATAATATTGATGGATTACATTGATTTTTTATCTGAACCTCATGCTGCAGTTAAATCTATAGAAGAGCATTTGAATATGATCTTTAGCAAAGGGCATGTAAGACAGTTCATCAACAGACAGCGTGAAATGGAGGAAGCTGTAGATCCGGTTCTGGCTGAAAAGGCATATTCGATATTTGCAGAGCTACAAGAGCGGAAAATCAAGCTCAGAAAAGCAGTCTGATCTTATCTTGATCTAACAAAGATCGCTACTATAGCTGTAGTAACTAATCCCATTATAGGTGTCGCAATGATTACCTGGATCAAATAGTTTTTTAGGTTGAAGTAAGCCTCTGCTTTATCTCTGGTCATCTTCTCATTTTCTACCGAGTATTCAATAATATTTTTAAAATAATCCGGGGATATCGCCATCGATGATATAACCTGTACAAGCGGACTAAAAAGCGTAACTATAAGAGTTAAGATCGCACCGCTGATGAAAGCTTGTCTATAGCTCATCACTCCATTGTAGTAGTTCTTCTTTTTATCCAGTAAAGCAAAGACATAAGCTAGCACTGCCGGTATCATGAAGAAGTTAGTAACGATAGGATGTTTATCGATCCTGACATCGTGGAAACCTCCTAAGCGCTCGAGTACCATCCATATCATTAAAATAAAGACAAAAATGATAGCCCACTTAATCTCGATTTTGATCTTATCCATTTTAGAAGCTTTATTCTAAAATAATAAAAAGTAAGGTTGCTTTGATAATATTGAGGTGTAGACCTTAATCAAGCATAAGCTTTACTGTCTCGATACTACCATTGGTAGTTTGGATCCTTACGAAGTAGATACCCGACTGAAGTCCTTTGATCTCAATCGGGATCATTTCGGTTCCCTTCTCAACATGATAACTCTGCTGAAGTATTCCCATGAATTTACCCGAAGAATTTACAAGACTGATTTCAAGTTCAGCATCTTCTCTCAGGTCGATCTCAATTTGGAAACTTCCGGAAGTTGGATTAGGGTGAATGATCACTCCAGCAATCGGATGCTTCGGTTTGCTTATTTGCTGTGGACTCTGGTTCGGGGGAGTTACAGTTGCCTGCGGATAATATTGAGTAGCAAAGTGATCCGGGTAAACAGAAGGGCAGTGAAAATTTGGATTCGAGTATGTGACATTGGCAGGTGGAACGAGTGTTTGGTTTGGTAATATAGTGCTGTAGTGTGCTGGAGAACTTATTATGAAAACTTCATTCTGCTCTGTCAATTTAATTTGTTCGTAAAGGAAGTAATTCACTTTTCCAAGAATATCGATGAAGAGGTCTTTTTCCTTTTCTGAAGTAAACTTACACGCGGTCTGCATTTTAGGATAGAGCGCATGTTTCCCTCGGCAGACGGTATAAATATCTGAATGAATTCCTGCCTGGTTTGCTCTATGATGGATGCCTTCTGCACCATAGCCAAAATAGAGTTGCATATCATCCTGAAAAGTCTGTTGAAATGAAAAAACATCATCCCATGTACCATGTACTGAAAAAATATCGGGCGAATTAGGATTGATCATATCCAGAGAAGCGACAAATCCCCAAAAGTTCACAATAGCTTTTGCTTTTGGTGCTCCACTAATATCGGACTCAAATTGAAAATCCTGAGAGAGCGAACCTGGATTAGGGTAGCTGCTTCCACTATAAGGAAGTACAAGTGTATCCAGATATTGTTCCAGCTGTTCAGGTTGATCGAGAAGTCCAGCATGAACAGCCTGAACTGCAGCAGCGCTTCCCCCCATTAAAACTATAGATTGAGGATTCATACTGAAAAGGCTCTTATTCTGCTTAACCAGATTCATAAGTTTTTTAGTGTCGTAGCTTGTCTTATAGATCATTTCCATATAGGCATCGAAAACCAATTGTTGACCATTAGCAGCTTTTGATAACGACTCCAAAAGATCAAAAAAGGTATAGGAGGAATTTGGATCGGTGTTTGAAACTACTTTTTCCTTAAAGTCATTAATAACTGCGGTATCTGAAGTGTAATGCGGATTCGTAATGAAATCAGATAATTCCGAAGTAGAGTCTGTTTCAAAACCTCTCACCACAAACTTTCTGCTTTGATAAACGATGACTACAAAACCTCGTTTAGCAAAAAAGGAGGCAATATAATCTGTTACAAATCCATAAACATTCGATGAGCTGAAACCGCTAAGAGGTGACAACAGAATTACAGGGTTGTTTAGATTATTATTTACAGGTTCAAAAACCCTCAATCTAAGACTTTCCATATCTGAAGCTGCATTCCCTATTCTTCCAAACTTTTGTACTGTCGAATAATTCGTTACCAAATGAGTTCTGTAATTGTAAAAAGAGGTTTTGAAGTCGGGCGTTGTGCTATACGCCAAAGATTGCGAATCTATCATGCCATTCAAATAAACACCTGGTTGATAAACTTCATTTGCCTGTAAAGGGCAAGATTGCCCTTTAACATCTGAATATACGACAGACATTATGATTAGTAATATAATTACATTCTTCATAGCTACTAATTTTACAAAAGGAGAGGCTTTAGGGTTTGATATTAGTAATATAAGCAAAAATAACGAGCATTGCGCAATTTCAGGCTACTGTGAACACTTAATTATCACTCTAAAAGATTAAATTTGTTTAGTGCATTAAATAGTAATTCGAAGCATGGCAGACTAGCCATTCAATTTTAATAAACCCGTTGAAGTTGAAGGCATCGGTAACTGCGGTGCCTTCTTTTCTTCGACCTACTTTTTTCAAATGCGGAAGACCCTTATAACTGTTGCATCTCTATTGATCGGTTGTGGAGTATTTTCTCAATCTATTCAGGATATCTCTTTTGGAACAGACAGCACTTTAGAAGTGATCACCTGGAATCTTGAATGGTACCCCAAAGTTGGTAACTCTACCAATTTCTATCTCACGCAGATCATTGAAGAATTAAATGCCGATATCTATGCATTGCAGGAGATCCATGACACATCATATTTCAACAAACTCCTGAAATCACTTCCCGATTACAATGCGTTTGTTGCATACAACGGCAATCTCAGCTTGGCTTATCTTTTTAACAAGAATACAATTCAGGTAAACGATATCTATGAGATATATTCTAATAAAGCCCGAGAGCTACCAAGATCTCCATTGGTGATCGATTTCTGCTTTGGTGAACAGGATTTCATTGCCATCAACAATCATTTAAAGTGTTGTGGCAATGGATCGTTAAACCAAAACGACCCATGGGATGAAGAAACGAGAAGACGAGATGCCTGTGAGTTGCTAGACAAATTTATAGACGACAACCACTTCAATACTAATGTCATCGTTCTCGGCGATTTTAACGATCTGTTGATCGATAACAGCAACCATAACGTGTTTAACATCTTCTTGAATAACGATCTGAATTACAGATTTGCAGATATGGATATAGCAGATGGTGGAAGCCAGAATTGGTCATATCCGGATTGGCCTTCCCATTTAGATCATATTTTGATCACTGATGAACTATTTGATGAGATTTCTAATCCCAATTCAATAACGGAGACTATTCGAATTGATGATTATATGAGTGGCGGCTGGTCTACCTACGAGACCTATATTTCTGATCATCGTCCGGTTGCTGTTAAATTCAAGCTCAATGAGTCTCCTTTATCAATTGAAGAATCAGCATTTACTAAAGAGGATCTTAAAGTTTATCCCAATCCTTCTGATGATCGTATCTCAATAGGCCATCAGCCTGCTACGCAAAAAACGAAGATCAGGATATTCAATTCTCATCAAAAATTAATCGTAGAAATATTTCCTGTTACCGGACAGAAATATTCGGAGTTAAATGCAACAGGGTTCCCGAGAGGTATTTATTTCGTGAAAGTCTATGATAATGGAGTATTGTCTGGTGTAAGAAAGGTGGTCTTGCAATAGAAGTTAGCGTCGATTCTTAACATAGATCAGTTTAAACCTTCCTTTCGGACTCTCTCTTTGATCGATGTCGAATTTACCTGTCGACTTAATAAGAGGTGTTAGTTTTTCAAACCCATAATTTCTGGAGTCAAAGTTTGGTTGTTTCTTTTGGAGAAGATTACCAACGTCTCCGAGGAAAGCCCATCCGTCATCATCTGCCAGATCTGATATCGTTGCAGAGATCAATTTTATAACCTTTGGCGTGACTTTGTCGACACTACTTTTCTTTTTCTTTATCTTATTCTCTTCAGTTTCAACAGAGCGCTTTAGGATCTCAATATAGATAAACTTGTCACATGCGACGATAAAAGGGTCTGGTGTTTTCTTTTCACCAATACCAAATACGGTCATGCCTGCTTCTCTTAATCTTGTAGCTAATCTTGTAAAATCACTATCGCTGGACACAAGGCAAAAACCATCCACTTTTTTAGAATACAGAACATCCATAGCATCGATGATCATCGCAGAGTCTGTTGCATTCTTACCGCTTGTATATCCATATTGTTGAACAGGAGTGATGGCATTCTCCAACAGCACATTTTTCCACTTATTTAGACCCGGTTTTGTCCAATCGCCATAAATTCTTTTTATGGTAGGATTCCCATATTTAGCGATCTCCTCCATCATTTCTTTAACATATGCTGAAGGAATGTTGTCACCATCTATTAGTACAGCAAGTTTCAATTCCATATACAATAATAGACATTTTAGCAGTCTAAAAACATTCTCATGCAAGCAGCTGTTGACAAGTCAATCCAGAAAATTTTAAGATAGCGTGATCCAAAATCTATTTTCGTGCGTAGGTTTGACATAATTATTAATCGCAAACAAAAAACACTAATAAAATGAAAAAAATGAAATTATTTATCGGACTAGGAATAGCGGCTTTAGCCGGTTTCCTGATCATTGCAGCAGATCACATCGATGCTCCTGCAGTTACAGGTGGATCTGCAGATATCACCGATTTTTATGCTTTTCAAGGTGAGAGTACAGATAATATTGTATTTGTAGCCAACTTGAAAGGATTAATGAGTCCAAGTGAAACAGCAAATGCAGATTTTGATGAGAATGTACTTATCGAGTTTAATATAGATAACGACGGAGACTATATTGAAGATCTGGTTATTCAGGCCATACCAAAGGATGGGAAAATGTATTTCTTTGGACCATTTATGCCAACTTCTACCGGTCTTTCTTCTCAAGTAGCAAACATTGTAATTCCCGGTGTAGTTGATATTACACCTTATGGCTCTGCCGCGATCGTTGAAGAGAAGGAAGGCATGATGTATTTCGCCGGACCAAGAGATGATCCATTCTTTTTTGATTTTGCACGATACTCTGAAATTATTGCAGGAAACGCCAGCAGTTTCGATAATCCGGGTAGCGACACCTTTGCAGGTACGAATGTACTTTCAATTGTGGTGGAAGTACCGAAAGATCAGATCGGTGGAACTGGTGTGATCAACACATGGGTAGAATCAAAAGTAAAAGTTTAACAATAATCCAATAAAAAAAATAATCATGAATTTTAAGAATATAAAAATATTAGCGGTTCTATTAGTATCATCGATGATGATCATGAGCTGCAGCGACGATGACATAATGGATACGCCGGATTTTTCTGGAACATACATGCAGAAAGATCAAAAGGCAAGACCAGCAGTTAACACCGTTTTCGTTTCTTCAGGAATGAAGGACGAATTCAACACAACGATCCCTTCGCAGCAGAATGCTGCATTCCAATCCATGTTTCAAACCAATCTTGAAGCATTGAGTCCGGCTTACAATAATCCGGGAGATGCAAATGCACTAGGTTTAGACGCGGCAGCTTTTACAGGCCTGCTTGCAACCGATGTGTTAAATGTATCCCTTGATGGTACCACTACATTTTTCGATGGGACCAATGTTTTAACGGGAAGGGCTTTAGCCGATGATGTGATCACAGTAGAGTTGCTTTTGATCTTTGGTGGTGAGGATTTCTCTGAGAATCCTGGGCTGTCAGATGATAATGTAGACGCTAACGACAAAGCATTTAGCTCAAGTTTTCCATACCTGGCTTCTGCCTGGTAATAAAAAACAGGACCGACAGATTCCTGTCGGTCCTTTATCAAACTTCCAAATTAAATCGATATGAATATTTTAAAAGGTAGCATTCTGGTAGTTATCGCCTCCGCTTCAATATATTTTCTTTACCAAATAAGTTCAACAGATAAGATCACAGATGCTGTAGCTTATGATAAATTTCTCTCAGTATCTACAGATGCAAAGGTTGATGAGATAAACTCCAATATTGATTTTTGGGAAGATAAGTTAAACACTAACCCGGATCAATTTCCATATAAAGCCAAACTGGCTTATTATAACAGTGAACTTTTCGCAACTAATGGCGATATCAGAAAACTTAAACTTTCTGAGCAGTATTTGGTCGATGTAAATACAAGTACAAATTATTCAAATGCAGCTTATTTAAGAGCATTAGCAAGAAATTATATAACTCAGCACAGGTTTTCTGAAGCACTACATAATCTTGAAATAGCTGAGAAAAATGGAGAAAGGCTGGAAGCAACACAGAAAATGTTGTTCGATGTTCATCTAGAGCTTGGCAACGATTCAAAGGCAGAAGGATATCTGTCAAAATTTGAAAACTTAAGAGATTTTGAATATTTAATTCGCCGATCGAAGTGGATGGATCACGAAGGAGATCTTGAGTCAGCGATCTACTTAATGGAGGAAGCTAAAAAGAAGATCGAAGAAGGAAACAACGAAGATCTGAAACAATGGACATACACAAATCTTGCAGATTATTATGGACATGCTGGAAGGATAGCTGATTCATACGATCATTATATTAAAGCTCTTGAAATTGATCCAACAAATGCATATGCAAAAAAAGGTATTGCATGGATCGTTTTTTCGCACGAGAGAAACTCTGATGAAGCGTTAAGGATCATCAACCATATCACGAGAGAGCACTATGCGCCGGACTATCATTTACTTAAAGCTGAGATCGCAGAGTTTAATGGCGAACTTCTGGTGAAAGCTAAAGAACTTCAATTGTTTTTTGATAAAACAGAAAGTGATGCCTATGGCGTAATGTACAATGCACACAAAGCAGCGTTGCTTGCTGAAGAATTCAATAACTATTCCATGGCGGAAAAACTTGCCCAGATGGAAATTGATTCGAGACCAACCCCTCAATCGTTTAGCTTACTTGCATGGACTTATTTTAACTCAGGCGATCTGGATAGTGCATTCGAAATCATTGAAGAAAAAGTAGCAAATAAGACATTCGAACCCACGATACAATATCAAATGGCCGAGATCTATAAAGCCAAAGGAGATAATAAAAGAGTTGCCAAGTTACGTGAGGAACTAGAAGGTAGCATTTATGAATTAGGTCCGTCTATGGAAGATAAAATTGAGAAGCTTTAATAAATACAGGAAACCAAACATATAACTGAGTTAAGCTAGGTATTGGGTTTTTTGTTTCAAAGGTGCTTGTTTATACAAGCACCTTTTTTTAATCCGGGTAGTAGTTCCATTTAGGTCCTACATTGTGAATATAGTAATGCGAAGTTGTACGGGTATTGATAAAATAGCTCACCGAGAAATTATCACCTACCTTTTTGTAGGGTATCCTTTTTACAGATTCGGGGTAGGTCAACAAGTTTTCATCGATCCGTTCTGGAAAATTTCCATTTTTTATTTTATAGCTATAACAGTAGTTCACGACATTTGCGGATTCTTCACTTACCCGATAAAAGACGAAAGCTCCGTACATTCTTTTGGGCACGATCCATAGAGCCAGGATCATAGCGATCGTAACCGCTAATCTTTTTCTGCTGATACTTATAAGATAGATCGGAATAGCATTTAGAAGAATCAAGTAGAGGTAAAACCTGGAAGCTATTTCGGAATCAGTTTCAAAAGCTATTGATGCCGCAATCACTTCTAAGAGTATTAGCAAGACAAACATAACAGTTGTTGTCATAGTGCTTTAAACGCCTTGAAGCAAATTGTTCGTATTCCAAAGAGCGATAATTATGTAGGATCAACGATCTTTTTCGCTACGACGTCGAGACATGCTGAAGCATTGACATACCTGATAAACCCGTTTGCCAATAACATTTGATGGGGTGTTTTGCAGTTGATTTCAAAGAGGGAAGGGGAAGCGACGAGTAATGCCAGGCACTTTGCCCTGCTTATCGCTACATTCAGTCTGTTTAGTGAATACAAGAATTCCATTCCTCTCGGAGCCTCTTCTTGGGAGCTGGTTGTCATCGAGTAAATTACAACAGGCGCTTCTTTACCTTGAAATTTATCGACAGTACCGATCGGAATTCCGGGAAGCGCTTCTTTAAGCAAATCCACCTGTGCATTATATGGAGCCACGATCATGATATGTTCTTCAGAAAGTTGTTCCTTCTGGTCTTCTTTATTGTACCAATAACCGGTCTTTAATAACTCATCGACTAAGTCTATAATGATATCCACTTCTTCTACACTGCTACTTTGATTTCCTTCATGCTCGGAAGGGAGGTAGAACAAACCGGCTCCTTTGAGCGGACCATCGTGATCTATTCTCTGATTTTCAAGACCCGG
Organism: Chitinophagales bacterium; assembly: GCA_013001465.1. Taxonomy (GTDB): domain Bacteria; phylum Bacteroidota; class Bacteroidia; order Chitinophagales; family JABDMM01; genus JABDMM01. Next base: position 29,924 of record JABDMM010000078.1, read on the forward strand.
GCTACTCTTAAGTTTGCTATTGTAAAAAGTATCTGAGACAAACTCCTGGATCTTTGGAGACATTCGAAAAGTCCTGTCGAGGAACAAACCTTCGCCGGTATTGATCACTTTTTCTTCATTCAACCAATAGCCTAGCACCGAAACCTGTATCTCCGGCGGATGCACGCCAGTCGAGACATTTTCCAATTGTTGAGGGTCTCCGAGCAAAACCATTGAATCGGTAGCGTGAGCGCAAGCGATCGCATCAGCGAGCGCAAACTGACCTGCTTCATCGATAAACAATACGTCAATGCTTTTTTGCATTTCAGGGCTGCTCCATAACCAATGTGTTCCGGCGGTAACATGAATATCTTCATTATTTTTCTTAATGTCACCAGTTCTCATATGGGACATCCAGTCGTTGTCTTCTTCAGTTGATCCTGTCTTCCTTTGCTTAACGATCTTGCAGTCAAAGTCCGGATAGCATTCTGATCGTACTTCATGTAGTTTTTGTAGCAGGTTTCGTATCACGGAATGACTTTGTGCAGTGATACCAACTTTTTTACCGCTAAGTACCAATTCGCAGATCATGTGCGCAGCTGTGAACGTTTTACCAGTGCCTGGAGGACCCTGAATTGGCAGTACAGCTCCATTTTTCAGATGATGAGCGAGTCGTTTTGCACTTTCAAGAACTGAAGTTTCCTCTTCAAGTGTTCTCACATCTTTCAAAACTTGCCGTCTCAAGAGTAGGTTTTCAATACATGGATATATCCATTTCTCTTTCAGCAGATCTGTACCCAGATCAATAAATCTGTCGAGTTGATTTTTACATGAAAAGTATGTTGAAGCTACTAAACCAATAGATCCTTGAATTAATTGTGCTATCTCCTTGAGATTCTCTTCCTTTCTTGTGATCTCAAACCACCCGGACTTAGTATCAAAATCATGAATAGGAAGACCTTTACCATCCGGACAAATTTTGAGTGCATCTTTGAAGCCGTCAAACGTCTGTTTTCGATATGACCATCTATACACTTTGGAATAGTTCTTTTCACCGGTTATACCTACAAAGTGAAAGGGCCCCGCCAAAGTTTTTCTTTCATCGATCATCTCTTCCCTTGTCATTTCCATTTTATGAAAATACTCCCACCAATATGATTTGTCCTCTCTTCTGTACCAAAGTAGAATATCCGCAATGGCTTTTTTAGCGTGATCTTCAGGAGATAGATCTTCAGGGATCATTCCTTCATCATTCATCAAACTATGATATAACTGATCACTGATCTCAGAAAGCTTCACGATCTTATCATTTGGTGGACTGCTATCCTTATCATCATGGGACGCGTTAAACCGAGGAATCTCAACACCGGTTTTTTCTAACTCTTCTCGTCTAGACTCCAGCCACTCATGGAGTTTAAGTGTTGAAATGCAGTCTTCTTTATTGTAATCATGAACTAGTCTTTTATGCTCATCTCCAATATCCAGCTGACTGTCGAGCAATAAAGCGATCCTTTTTCTTGCCATAGAAGCCTTCCGTAAATCTTCCCAATCTCGCTGGAAATCATAATGCCCTTCTATCTCTTTAAGTCCATATCCGGTAACAGATAAACGAATACCATTCTTCACAACTCGGTGCAAATTCACGAACAACTCTTGACGCAACATATCATCCACTTCATCAACAAATACATTATATCGTGTTGAAAGCCTGCGAACCACCGTTGCTTCATAGTGCCCGAAGTGATAGACATGGAGGCCCGGAAACATTTTTTTTCTATCCATGATGAAGGAGATGAATTTTTCAAATGCTGCTTTCTCCTGTAGGTTATTCATGGCCCATTCATGGTGGTAAAGCTGCTCATCATTGTCGATGGTCACCCAGCCAAACAGATACTCGACACCCAGCTCACCGATATGTCCGTCGCCTTCGATGTCGAAAAAAATATCACCTTCATTCGTCATAGGTAATCCTGAAAGGCCTTGATTTTCAACAATTGGAAGAATAAATTCATGTTCATGCTTACCGCTATTTCTGGCTTTCAATTGGATCCTGGCCTGCCTGAAGATCTTTTCACAGGATTCTTTCGATGTTTTGGGCAATTCAGGAGCACGGTCTAACTGACCAACCTGAGCTAAAGTCGAGAGGCCAATGGATCTTAGATCTTTCCTTATCCTTCGGCTTGAACCGGCAATTAACTTTAAATGGTCCTGGGTTTTCCAAACATCTTCGCAGTGACCTCTCCAGTCACAACTGTGACATTTTTCAACAGGCTCTGCGGCTAAGTGTTTTATGTTTTTGAGATCTGCAGATAAGCTATTGAGGTATTTGTTTTTTGCATATTGCAGGTAATCGATAAAGTCAGCAGGGTTGAACTCATTAATATGGTTTTTCCCTCCTACAACAACTATTTTTTCCGGAAGGCAGCCTTGTATTTTTTCAAGCATTTCAGAATAAATGCACAGCTGGACGATAGCAGAGCCCTTTACTTCTGAGCTAAGCTTAGTATCATGAATGGAATAGGAATATGAACCCAGGTTAGAAGGCTTTTTACTTTTGACTAAAAAATCAGCATAACCGATCCAGTCTTCAAACTTCAAAGCAGCCTGAAATATCACTGATCTCCCATCCTTGATCAAATGAATCGTCTGCTCATATTTTTCCTCAAACTTTTCTGAATCAATAATGGCAGTATCTTGAAATTGATCTTCTAATTTAGAGAGGTATGTTTTTTCATGGCGGTCTCCTTGATTTCTGATCAATTCCAGTAATGGATCTTCAGTATATGGTCTGGGAAGTAAATCGAGTGTAGCTGCAGCCTCCAGTTTCGACAGGTGTGGACAGGCTAAAAAATTATTGAGTTTTGAAGGACTATGAAACATGTTTTAAAAATAAACAAAGCACTTTTAAAGTCAGCCCTTTTCATCCAACTCCATCCAACGAAACATCTTATCATCGATCAGTTTCATGACTGACCCAAGACGTTCCGCTTTCTCCTGCAGAATCGAATAATCTGTTTCACCGGAATTCATAAAGTGTTCTAACTCTTTCTTTTCTTTTTCAAGTTTTTTGATCTCCTTTTCGAGTGTCTGGTATTCGAGCTTATCTTTGTAGGTGAGTCCTTTTCGTTCACTCTTTTGTTTTTTCTTTGATTGCTTTTCTTCTTTTAGATCAGCTTTTTCTTGCTTCTCAGAAATGGCTTCTTTTGATCTGTATTCTGAATAGGTGCCAACATAACCATTAATTTCTCCATTCCCTTTGAATACGAATAGTTGGTCGACAAGCTTATCCATAAAATATCTATCGTGAGTCACGACGACGAGACAACCTTGAAAGCTCTCTAAAAATTCTTCAAGTTTATTGAGGGTTAAGAGATCGAGATCATTTGTAGGCTCATCGAGAATGAGGAAATTCGGGTTTCTGATAAGAACAGTGAGAAGATATAACCTTCTTCTTTCACCACCACTCAATCTTGAATAGTAAGTTCTCTGCATTTTTGGTGGAAAGAGAAAGTGATTTAAAAACTCAGATGCAGTAAGTTTACTTCCATTCCCTAAAACTATTACTTCAGCGATATCTTTAAGGATATCAAGTACTCTTTTGTCTTTCTTAAGTTGTAAACCGCTTTGAGCATAGTAACCAAAGACTGTAGTTTCTCCTACATTTACTTTGCCTGAATCCTGTGGTTCAAGTCCGAGGAGGATGTTCAGAAAAGTCGATTTACCAACGCCGTTTCGACCAACAATTCCAATTCTTTCACCTCTTTTAAATGTATGTGAGAAACCATCTAGAATTTTAAGATCTCCATAGCTTTTTCTCACGTTCTTTAGTTCAAGTATCTTACCTCCAACGCGAGACATTTTGACATCGAGTTTCAGTTCATCCTTTTTTGTCTTTCTGGTCGCCTTATCATGAATATCATCGAATGCTCTGATCCTTGATTTTGCTTTTGTTGTTCTGGCTTTTGGGCTGCGTCTCAGCCATTCAAGTTCCTTCTTCATCAATTTGTTCGCCTTATCTGTTTCGGATTTAAAGACAGCTTCTCTCTCGGCTCGTTTTTCTATAAAGTATGCGTAGTTCCCTTTGTGGAAGAAAAGCTTACCATCTTCAAGTTCAATGATCCTGTTGCAAACCCTGTCTAAAAAGTATCGATCATGCGTCACCATTAGTATTGTGATAGAAGACTTACTGAGGTAGTTTTCCAGCCATTCGATCATTTCAATATCAAGATGGTTTGTAGGCTCGTCCATGATGATGAGGTCCGGATCATCTAATAAAGTCAATGCCATCGCCAATCGCTTCTTTTCGCCTCCCGACATCTGCCTGATCGGCTTTTTCAGATCGACGATGTTGAACCTACTGAGTAGTTCCTTTAATTTACGCTCATAATCCCAGGCATGATTTTGATCCATTTTTGCTGAAGCCAGCTCGAATGCTTTCTGAGTTTTTTCGGAGTAATTATTTGTTTGCTGGAACAATGCGTCTTCATACTCCCGAATAATAGAAAGCAGTTCTGTATGAGAACCGTCAATTAAACTTTCAATGGACTCGTCCTCGTCAAATTGGGGATCTTGTTCGAGGAAGCTGGTTTTTATCTCTGATCGAACGTATACTTCACCTTCATCGGCTATATCTCTGTTCATTAAAATTTTGAGAAGACTTGATTTTCCGGCTCCATTGTTTGCGATCAAACCTACTTTGTCTCCTTTGTTCAATGAGAAACGGATATTCTCAAATAGGATATTGTCAGGATAATGTTTTGTGAGACCCTCAACAGAAAGGTAAAGCATACTCGGATTGTCTTAGAGGGCAAATGTAAGTCATCAAATGTCAAAATTCAATCTAATTTGATGAATCGACATTGAAAAATATTATTATCACGAGTATCTTCGAATAAAATGCAGGTTGAGCTGGATGCTGCGTGTATTTTAATTCTTGAATAATCATGTTTCGAAATAGCAAATTGAATATATCCGAAGATCATGAGCACAATACAAAATAGATATAAAGACAAACCTTTCCTGCGACTACTGGATATGTATGTCATCGATTGTATCGGTGAACTTAACTCGAAAGATTCGGTCATTCTGGATCAGATCACGCCAGAACTAGTTACGACTTACAACGTTGAAGGTGATTGGAGAACGATAATTAAGACTGTAATGAAATTCCCTGATAATATTGAAGAGATCATTCAGGAAGCCTGGGAGAATAGCAAAGAGGTCGCTGGTAAAGAAGCAAGTCCAGGATATTTTGCGATGGCGTTCGTCGATACGAATTTTAGTTGACTCCTTTTGACAAGTATAGTTTAAGTTCATTAAAGAAATAATTCCAACCTGCAGTACAGCTTTCTTTCGTGAACTCCGGAATATCGGAGGGAAATGAATCCAGGCCCGTGCAAGTAACCTCAAGCTTTGTGTTTCCATTTGCATCGTGAAGGTTAAAGGTCACTTCTGAATAACCGCTGATGTCCCGATATGTCCAGCTATAGGATATCTTTTCATTTTCAATCACCTCAAGTACCTCCCAAATGTGATGAAAAGACCTATTCGTAGAACCAACATCAAACTCCGTTTTAAAGCCTACGCGAGCTTGAAAATCAGGCATATTTTCGAAAAACCATTGCCTCATCTCAGCCGGATCCGTTAATGCCTTCCATATTCTTTCTTTAGTGTATGGGTATAAACCGATCACTTTTACATCCATAATTTCTAATATAAGGAAATAGAGTGAAATTGGCGTCAGCAACTGATGAAAGTCATCCAAAAAATCACAACAAAAGCGTATCTTGCGCCTTATTTATACTCAGTCTAAATAAGGAATTTTGAATATTGCAGATCTAAAGGAAGGAGAGAGGGGAATAGTAGAAGATATTGTCCACGAGGATATCCCATTAAAGCTAGTCGAGATGGGATGTTTGCCTGGTAATGAAGTTTTGATGATGCAAAGAGCACCTTTCAAAGATCCTATTTGTATTAAAATAAACGGAAGCGTGATTGCCTTGCGAAAGAATATAGCGAAGCGAATCATGATTAGCAAGATATAGGTATATGACCAAAGTTAAAGACGGTATTAACGTTGCTGTCGTCGGTAATCCCAATACCGGAAAAACTTCATTATTCAATGCACTGACCGGACTCAAGCAAAAGGTCGGCAATTATCCCGGTATTACAGTTGAGAAAAAAACGGGAAGTCTAAAACTTGCCGGAGGAAGAAAGGCATTTGTAACGGATCTTCCCGGATCATACAGTATTAACCCAAGTTCTGCAGATGAGAATATAGTGCTTGAAACACTTCTTCAGCGTGAGAAAAGCAATCAACCTGATGTCGTTGTTGTCGTAGCAGATGTCATGAACCTGAAGCGTAATTTATTCCTGCTATCACAAGTGATGGATCTGGGTTTCAGAACTATTTTGGCAATTAACATGAGCGATCAACTTGAGAAGCGGGGCATTGAGATCAATACCAGAAAGATCGAGGAGGCTTTTGGTTGCGCAGTAGTTATGATCAGCACTAAGAAACGGTCTGGTTTAAAGGCACTCAAAGATAAAATCCAGGAATCGCATCAACATGCGATGCCATTTATTTTTGACCTTGAGCATCAGGATAAAGAGATCTATGATGAGCTACATAAAATTTTCCCCGAAGCGAGTAGTTATCAAGCTTGGCTTTGCCTATCACAACTAGACAATATTCGCATTCTTAGGCAGGAAGAGATCGATGAAATTAATCGATTTAAGAGTAATCACAGAACAGATATAAAGTCTATTCAGCATAAGGAGACTATAAAGAGGTACCGATTTATAAATCAGGTGCTAAAGGAGAGCTATAGCAGAAAAATTGAAAATGCCAGTGGGCTGAAGGAACGGATCGATCGGATCATAACCCATCGGTTTTATGGTTATGCGATTTTCGCAGTTCTGCTGCTCTTAATATTCCAGTCGGTATATAGTTGGGCTAGCTATCCGATGGACCTGATCGACATGTGGTTTGCCCAGTTAGCACAATTAGCAAGAACAACATTACCTCCCGGACAGTTTACAAATTTGTTGGCAGACGGAATCATCGCCGGTCTTGGAGGCATCGCTATATTTATTCCCCAGATCGCAATTTTATTTTTCTTCATTGCACTGCTTGAGGAAAGTGGTTATATGAGCAGGGTAGTGTTTTTGATGGATCGTATAATGAGGAATTTCGGGCTGAGTGGAAAGTCGGTTGTTCCATTGATATCAGGAACTGCATGTGCCATACCGGCGATCATGGCTGCCAGAAATATCGAAAGTTGGAAAGAACGGCTGATCACCATACTGGTAACTCCATTTACAACCTGTTCCGCTCGCTTACCGATCTATACTATTATCATTGCGATCGTTATACCTGAAAAAACTTTTGCCGGGATAGTCAATTTACAAGGCCTGACTCTATTCGCTTTATATTTTCTTGGTTTTGCTGTCGCCTTATTATCCAGTTATTTTTTGAACTTCATTCTAAAATTTAAAACAAAAAGCTTTTTTGTGATCGAAATGCCTGAGCTAAGCAGGCCATTGCTAAGAAATGTGGGTCAGACGGTTTATCAAAAAACACAAGCTTTTGTTGTTGGCGCCGGTAAGATCATTTTTGCGATTTCTATTGTTCTTTGGGTAATGTCGTCTTACGGTCCGGGAAAGGAATTTAAGAATGCCGAACAAATTGTGACCGAAGAACATAAGTCAGAAGATGGAAATCTGGAGAATAAGATCGCATCATATAAGCTGGAGAACAGCTACATCGGTATTGTTGGGAAATCGATCGAGCCTGTTTTACGTCCGCTGGGATTTGATTGGAAGATCGGAATTGCAATAATTTGTTCATTTGCTGCAAGGGAAGTTTTTGTAGGAGCACTTTCAACTATTTATAGTGTTGGTGACAGTGATGATAACATTGAAACGATCAAAAGCCGTTTAGAGAGGGAAGTAAATCCAATTACAGGGCATAAAATGTATACACTTCCACTCGGACTATCCTTGTTGTTGTTCTATGCTTTCGCCATGCAATGTATGAGTACACTTGCGATCGTAAAAAGAGAAACGAACAGCTGGAAATGGCCAATACTACAACTTGTTTGTATGACCGGACTTGCTTATATTTCCTCACTCATAATTTATAATCTATTGAAATAATGGTTCAGGAGTTACTAGTGTTTATCACCTTTTTTGCTGCTATAATCTATTTAGTCAAAACTTTTCTTTTGCCATCAAAAAAGACTTCGGGTTGCGAAAGCTGTGGTATAAGTAAAGCACAGCACAACAGCAAGCAATAGCAGATCATATTCAATCTTTTCTTTTTTAAGAGCTTATAAAGCAGTGATCATATTTTTTTTAATTATAGCCACCATAATGTAAAGGCATTAGCTAACTTTATATCGATAAAATTAGATAAGCCAAACCTAAAACAAGATGATCCGGTCTTCCATTATTATAATTTTCAGTCTATTTACCATTCATAACATTTACAGTCAGGCTTGTGATACCACTATTACAGGTCCTGTCATAGATGGTGCAACGGTAAGTTCAAACCTTGGTAATACATTAATGATCTGTGCGGGCGATGGTATTGCTGATTCGATTTCAATGTCAAATACTTCATTATCGACTGAAGATTATATATATGTTGTTACAACCCCAACTACAGAAGTGCTTGCAATTAGTAACACTGGAGTTCTGGATTTTGAAAATGCCGGAGCCGGAGACTGCTGGATCTGGGGGCTGAATTATACTGGAAGTATTTTGTTTAATGTAGGCGACACACTCAATACTTTCGGTAGCCTCACCGATAGCTGCTTCGATCTTTCGGATGATTATGTTCTTTTACAACGAACAGGTGTTGATGGCGCAACAGTCACATCTGATCTGGGAGATACATTGTACACATGTGTTGGTGATGGTATTGTCGATCAATTCACCATGTCTAATACTTCTACGGCTTCTGAATTCTATGTTTACATAGTAACTACTCCTGAAATGGTAATAAGCACCATCAGCATTATTAACACATATAATTTTGAGGGTACCGGACCTGGTCAGCTTTTAGTCTGGGGATTGAGTTTCAGTGGTAGTCTGCTCATTTCATCCGGAGATACATTGTCTATGACAGAACCATTATCTGCCGGATGTTATTCCCTCTCACAGAACTTTGTTTTAGTTAACAAAACTTTGGTCGATGGAGCAGCCGTCACTTCTAACTTTGGCGATTCACTTAAAATATGTGCAGGAGATGGCCTTGCAGATTCTGTTGTTATGAGCAATAGTTCTGTTTCGACCGAGGATTACGCTTATGTTATAACCTCTCCACAAAGTGTAGTTTTAGGTGTGAACGGTTCCGGAATTATAGATTTCGAAACTGCCGGGGGAGGTGAATGTTGGGTCTGGGGGTTAAGTTATACAGGGAGTTTGAATATTGGATTGGGAGATACCGTAAGTACTTTTGGAGCGCTGTCTGACAGTTGCTATCAATTATCGGATAATTTCGTCGTCGTTATGAGAACCGGAGTTGAAGGCGGCAGTGTTGCTTCACATTTAGGTGACACAGTATACACATGTGTCGGAGACGGTAATGCAGATTCGGTTATAATGTCTTCTAGTTCTACTTCTACAGAACTCTATACTTATATCGTCACAAATGCCTCTGCACAAATATTAGCCATCAGCAGTAGTAATATTTTAGATTTTGAAACTGCAGGCTTAGGAGAATGCAGAGTTTATGGATTAAGCTATACAGGAAATATTTTGGTTACTCCAGGTAATACAATTCAACCATCGACAGTTTTTTCCGACAGTTGTTTTTCACTTTCTTCGAATTATATTGTTGTAAGACGAACTCAACCTGATGGTGCGACAGTAAGCTCTAACTTTGGAGATACTCTACATACATGTGCCGGAGATGGCGTTTCGGATGCGTTTATTATGAGCAATTCAACGACATCAAACAGTTTGTACACCTATGTTGTAACAAATGCAGCAACAGAAGTTCTCGCTGTTTCTTCAGATACCGTGTTTGATTTTGAATTAGCGGGAGAAGGAGAGTGTTGGGTTTGGGGTCTAAGTTATACCGGTAGCTTACTTGTAAGTGTTGGAGATACTGTGCTTAATCTGGCTGCACTTTCAGATGATTGCTTTGATCTTTCTTCAAATTATGTAGTTGTTAATCGCACTGGTGTTGACGGTGCGCAGGTTTCATCAAGTCTCGGTGACACACTAAATATATGTGCAGGAGATGGGATAGGAGATCCGTTTGTAATGAGTAATACATCTACTTCATCAGCAACATATATTTATTTGATAACCGATGCTTCAACCAATGTGCTGGCAATTAATACGGATGGAAATTTAGATCTAGATGGAGCAGGAGCAGGAGAGTGTTGGGTTTGGGGATTAAGTTACACAGGAACTCTGGCAATTTCAGTTGGCGACACCGTTTCCACATTTGGAAGCTTATCGGATAGTTGTTATGGCCTTTCAGAAAACTATGTAGTCGTTTTTAGAAGTTTTGTAGAAGGAGCTACAGTTAACTCCAGTGTTGGAGATAGTGCTCAGTTTTGTACAGGAGATGGTTTTGTTGACCAGGTAATTATGAATAATTCTAGCTCTTCTTCTGATGATTATATTTATATCATCACTGATGCATCAACTCAAGTATTAAGTATTGATACTTCAGGCTTTCTTGATTTTAACAATGCCGGAGGAGGTGAATGCTGGGTCTGGGGTTTGAGTTATTCCGGTGATCTTTTGATAAGTGTTGGAGACACTGTCTCTACTTTCGGTGCTCTTTCCGATCAGTGTTATGATCTGTCTGCTAATTTTATCGTTGTGGAACGAACAGAATATGATGGAGGTACTGTTTCCATTTTAGGTGGAGGAGTTGTTGATACTATTTGTATTGGAGAAGGAGTTGAGGACACTATTTACTTTGATCATTCAACCACATCTTCACAGCAGTATTCATATATTATAACAGATGACAACAATCTTATACTTGCATTTGCTACCGAATTTGCGACATTCGAAACTGCCGGTGTTGGTGTTTGTAGAGTGTATGGAGTCAACTATAGCGGGAGTTTAATTGCAGTTCCAACTGATGATGTGACCGCAGTCTTCTTATCCGATAGTTGCTGGGATCTTTCAAGCAACTATATAGAAATTGTTAGAGAAAACTGTAGCGGGATCTCAGATCATGAATCAGAGAAGGAGCTCATCGTCTATCCAAACCCTGCAAGTAGCAGCATAACCGTGACTGGTGTCTATAATCAGACGGTAAGTATTTATGACCTCAATGGTCGAATTGTATTTAATACGGAAGTAAGTAAAGAGCACCAGCTGGCGATCGACATTAGTCATCTTGCACCTGCGGTGTACGCGGTAAAATCATCAAACGGCTTGTCAAAATTAATTGTTGTAGAGTAGAACTATTAAGGTGCTGCAGCTTCAATCTCAACTCACGCTTCCGGGCTTAACTAACTTCCCGATCTTTCTTATGTTTGAGAACCTTGGCTTCGAGATAAAAGATCGTGTCTTCGGCGACGTTTTTGATATGGTCACCAACCCGTTCTAGTTTTCGGATAGTAGAAAAGAGGAATAATAACGCTCGGGTTTCTTCCGGAACTTCTTTGATCATGGTTGTTATGATCCTCGATGCATTTCTATTGATCGTGTTTAACTCGGCATCTTTTTTATATACTTTTCTTGCCAGGTTAGCATCACCTGTTTCAAAGGATCTTTGGATATTCGTCATCATAACAATGGTGATCTCAAACATTTCTTCAAGTTTTACCGCTTTGAAGGCTTTAGAAGAAATAGGTTTTTCCAGATCGACAACATAATCCGCTATGCCATCAGCGAGATCACCTATACGCTCCAGGTCAGAATTGATCTTTAGGACCGAGATTACATATCTGAGGTCAGTTGCAACGGGTTGGAACAAAGCAAGCAGATTTTCACAATCTCGATCGATAGCCAATTCCATGGCATTCACTCTTTTTTCATGGTGAATGATCTCTTCTGCTACTTCAGCACTGTATTCCAGGAAAGCTATTTTAGCTTTTTCAAGCTGAGTTCTTGCCAGATCCATCATTTCAATGATGGTTTTATTCAAATGTGCCAATTCGGATTCTAGATGATTCATAATTCAAAGTTTACCCAAAACGTCCACTGATATAATTCTCGGTTCTGTCGTGTTTGGGATTTGTAAAAAGTTCTTTTGTAGGTCCATGCTCGATCAATTCCCCCATATAAAAGAAGGCAGTTTTATCACTAAGTCGGCCTGCTTGTTGCATATTGTGGGTTACTATTACAATGGTATATTCCGTTTTCAACTGAAAGATCAGATCTTCGATCCTGGCAGTTGAAATAGGATCCAGGGCAGAAGTTGGTTCATCCATTAAGATAATGGAGGGTTCTACAGCCAGAGTTCTCGCAATGCAAACCCTTTGTTGTTGTCCACCGGACAGAGCAAGAGCTGATTTTTTTAGATTGTCTTTCACCTCGCTCCACAGATCGGCTTGTTTCAATGCTTTTTCTACTCTTTCACTTATCAGCTTTTTATCTCTGATCCCTTGTATTCTCAATCCATAAGCGACATTGTCAAAGATAGATTTTGGAAAAGGATTAGGTTTTTGGAAAACCATACCCACATATTTCCGGAGTTGTTCTACCTCTATATAGCTGTTATATATCTTGTTCCCGTCTATCCTGATCTGACCTTTCATCCTGAATTCATCGATGTAATCATTCATTCTATTGAATAGTCGAAGAAAAGTAGATTTACCACAACCGGAAGGTCCGATCAAAGCGGTAACAGCATTTTCTTCCATTCCAAGATTTATTCCTTTCAAAGCATGGAATTGGCCATAGAAAGCATTGACGTCGATCGCTTCGATTTTATATACATCTTTTCTATATGCAGCTGTCTTTTCCATTTTGGATTCAGTTAAAATCATAATTGCAGTTCAAATAAATCATGTTACCAATTGACCTTTTTTTGCCATTTATTTCTGAAGTAAACTGCGATGGCGTTCATTGTAAATGTAACCAATAATAGGATTATGATCGCAGCAGCAGCATTGATTACAAAGCCATGTTGAGGTCTGCTTACCCAATTAAAAATCTGAATTGGAAGAACAGAGAACTCATCCATCGGGCTGCTTGGAGTGAAAGGCACATAAGCCAGAGCCCCTATGACTATAAGAGGTGCAGTTTCACCTACAGCTCGTGAAAGTGCAAGTATCACTCCGGTAAGAATACCACCGAAAGAAGCGGGTAAAATCTGGTTCCACATGGTTTGCCATTTTGTTGCGCCCATTGCGAACGAAGCCTCCTTAATAGTTTTCGGAACCGCCTTGATCGCCTCTCTGGTGGCGACGATTATTATAGGCAGGATTAGCAAAGAGAGTGTAAAACTACCCGCTAAAACGCTGGGACCGAATTTTAGAAGGCGAACGAAGATCTCGAGTCCTAACAATCCATAGATGATCGAGGGTACACCAGCGAGATTGGAAATATTGATCTCAAGCAAACTTGCAAAACGTGATTTCTTGCTGTACTCTTCAAGATATATCGCAGCACCGATCCCAAGAGGAATAGCTACTATAGCTGTAAGCCCAAGAATCCAAAGCGATCCCATCATCGCTGTTAAAATACCGGCATTTTCAGGTTTCCTGGATGGGAGGGAAGTAAGAAATTGCCAGTCGATCCTTAAGATACCATCTTTGATGATCGCTCCGATAAATACAGCAAGTAAAACCAATCCCAGAAATGTACAGAAGATCCCCCACATCTGAAATGCCTTATCTTTTGCCTTATTTATTTTCGCATTATTCATAACGTTGCTGATACTTTTTCCTGATGAAAAAGCTAATATTGTTTAGAATAAATGTGAAGATAAAGAGTGTAATCCCCGCTGCGAAAATTGTTCGATACTCCAGTGTGCCGTGTTGAACATCTCCAAGGCTTACTTGGACAATATATGCGGTTATAGTTTCAATAGGAACAGTAGGGTCAAAAGTTAATCTTGGTTGTTGGCCGGCAGCTATGGCAACGATCATCGTTTCTCCGATCGCTCTAGACAAAGCGAGGATAACAGACACGATAATACCGGAAGAAGCAGCAGGTACAGTAACGTTAAACGAAGTCTGCAAACGTGTCGATCCCATCCCATATGAAGCTTCTCTAAGAGATTTCGGAACTGCAAACAGAGCATCCTCACTCAAAGAAGTAACAAAAGGAATGATCATGATACCCATTACCATACCGGCGGATAAGGCATTAAAGCCAGACAGACCGGGAATGATCATTTGCAGAAATGGCGTGACTACCATTAATGCGAAGAAACCATAAACTACTGTTGGAACTGCTGCTAATAGCTCGAGTAGGGGTTTGATTGATTTTCGAAAACCTTTGGGGGAGAATTCGTTCAAGTAAATCGCAATTGAAAGTCCAATTGGTAGAGCTACTGCAATTGCAATCAGAGTAGTTAGCATTGTTCCAGAAAGCAACGGCAGAATACCAAAATGTTTCTTGGTAAAGAGTGGAGTCCATTGCGTATCAGTTACAAAATCTATGATGGATACTTCAGAAAAGAATATAACAGCCTCAATAGATAAGACCAGGATGATCCCTATGGTCGTTAAAATAGTTATGAGGGCACATAAAAAAAGTACCTTCTCAATAATATATTCTTTTGCCCTCAGCATAGGAGGCGAATTTAAATACTAGTTTCCAGAGAAGCTACTAAACTCTGCTTTCTCTGCATTATATTCTGAAGCTGGCATAGGAATGTATCCCACATCTTTTGCCAGATATGCAGCATTTTCGAGGTAATAGTCAACAAAAGCCACCACTTCCGGACGTTGAATCGCTTTACTACTCACATAAATAAATAGCGGCCTCGACAAGGGAGCATAGGTTCCATCTTTGACAGTCTCTAAAGAAGGTTTAACAGGTCCATTGCCACCATCAACTGCGACCAATTTCAACTTATCCTTGTTTTCTTCATAGTAAGCAATCCCGAAGAAACC
>JABDMM010000093.1 GCA_013001465.1 Chitinophagales bacterium
AGGTATTCGTAGATGTATATACCTGCTGGTGCGGTCCTTGTAAAATGTTTAGCAAGATGACCTTGAGCGATGCGAGAATCGCTAAATATCTCAACAAGAATTATTACTCTATTAAGTTTGATGCACAGCATCCGGATGATATTACGATCGGTGGAAAAACTTATAAGAATCCCAATTATGTCGAATCGAATACATGTAAGCGAAATGGTACTCATGAACTTGCTTATGCGGTAGCTACTTCACAAGACGGAAGACTCGCATTCCCTACCACTGTCTATTTCGATGAGAATTTTAACAAATTAGTTGCTGTTCCCGGCTTTCAAAAAGCATTGGATCTGGAAAAAATCCTTACATATTACCGAGGTGATTATCACTTTAAATTGGAGTGGAACCAGTTTCAGCAAAACTTCGACCAGTACCAAGAGAATTTATAGGATTCTCCTGCTCTAATTAAGCTATTATCTTTATTTTTACCCCACTTTTCTAATTGGTGGCTGTAGCTCAGTTGGTTAGAGCACTGGATTGTGGTTCCAGGGGTCGTGGGTTCAAATCCCATCAGTCACCCTTTTTTATTCTCTTTCTGTTGTTGATTTGTTTTCTGTGTCCAATTCTATATTTGTTTATCTTCGGATAAGCCAAAAGACGCTGAAACATCAGACCTAATTTGTCAACAACAACTGCACTTCAATTCTATCAACTCAGCAGATATGGGTCTTTTTTACTCATTTCTGTTTTACTCGTCAAGTTTGGATTACCGCAGGATGTAATTGGTAAATACGAGACTTTTCTCTTTATCGCAGGTATTGTGTCTTTTTTCTGGATAGGTGGTTTATTGAATACCTCTCTATCGATCTATCCCGAAAAAGAAGATAAAGGGAAGTTCTTGTTTAACCTTATTTTCAGTTTGTCATTTATCAATGGCCTTGCCTGCTCAGCCGTATTCTTTTACTTTCATTTTAGTGGTGATTTCTTTCCGTACATAAACATTCTGATCCCATATATATTCCTTAACAACCTCTCTTTCCTCGTTGAATATGTATACTTAATGAAGAAGAATTCGACCAGATTATTTATCTACTCGATACTTATTCATTCAGCACTACTGTTTCTTGTTTGTCTTTGTCTTTTCACCGTCGCAGGAGATCTCAGGGTGCTGTTCTGGTCTCTTGTAATATATGCTGCTTTAAAGTGCAGCTGGTTGCTTTTACAAGTCTGGCCTTTGATGAGATTTCAGTTGGATCTGAAAGAGATCAGTTATTTGTGGAAGTATGCTACTCCGTTAATTTTAAGCATGCTGTTGGCTGGCTCAGGAGAATATATCGATGGACTCATCATCAAATATTATTTCAATGATTCTGCATTCGCAATCTTCCGCTATGGTGCGAAAGAACTTCCGCTGGTATTGCTGGTTGCAAATTCATTTAGCACTTCAACTATTCCGAAAGTGGCAGAAAATCTAGAGCACTCTTTGCCATACATCAAAAGAAATTCCTATCTATTGATACATTTGTTGTTTCCTATTTCAATAATCCTGATCGCGTGCAGTGATTGGCTTTATGTTTTTGTTTTCGATGACGAATTTCTCCAAAGCGCTTCTCTTTTCAGGATATATATCCTCTTAGTCATTTTCCGCTTGATGTTCCCTCAAACAATTTTGATAGGATTAAAGAAAACAAAAGTCTTAATGAGCATCTCTGCTATTGAAATTTTGCTGAACGTTTCTTTAAGCTTGTACTTTGTTCAGTTTTGGGGACTAAGAGGAATTGCGATCGCTACAGTAATTGCATACTTTGCAGACAAGGTGATTTCTGCCGGATATGTTTATTTTACTCTCAATATTAATCCAAGAAAGTATATACCGATGAAAACTTTATCGTTCTACACATTTATTTTGCTACTCTCATATTACCTGGTTGTACAATTTGTCTGATGTAGCTTACGAAATCTGATGCAGTTGTAGGGTGCTCTTTCCAATTTGATAAACTGCTCATTGTATCTTCGATCATAAGCTGAGCTTCGTCAGCAGATTCATATTTTCTAACTTTTCGAAGCATACTTTCAAAGTCGTTTGAGTTACCTGAAAAGAGTTCGTTAATAAAACCGATCTTCTTGTTTAAATCGAGCACGACTTCCCTATTTTCAGTCTGCTGATCGCTCTCCTTATGTATATCATTTAGAGATTTACTTTCTGCAGAAATTATCTCATTGATCTCAAGAGATGTATTTTCTGTTTCATCGCCTGCCTGTTCATATGATTCTACTTCATTTTCTATTTGTTGAGCTTCCGTATTCTCTTCTATTTCAGATTTCACATGAATCTTATCTGTTTCAAGATCTGTCTTTTGGATTAACTCACTTTTTGAAATATTCTCCTTTTGAGTGGTTTGAGTTTGATCATTCACATCCAATATTGCAACATAATCACGCATTTCTTCGATATATTTTAACATAAGATCTCTTTCCAGTGGTGATATTTTTTCAATTTCATCATCCATGTTCTGAGATAATCGAGTGATTTTGTCTATGATTTCGAATAATTTTGGCATCTTTTTACTTCTCATTGTGAATTGTTTTGCAAGTATACATCAACTATAAGGCCAAAACGTTAAATAAGAACTAATATTATATCATGTTTATTGAACCCAGAGCAAAACCAGGAAAGAAAGGATGGATCGAAGTGATCTGTGGTCCTATGTTTTCCGGTAAAACTGAGGAGTTGATCCGTAGGCTCAAAAGGGCTCAAATTGCAAACCTCAAGGTTGAGATCTTTAAACCAATGATCGATACAAGATACGATGAGGAAAATATAGTATCTCACAATGAGAATGCGATTCCTTCTACACCTATAAGCAATTCACAGAATATGTTATTGTTGAGCTCCGGTACCGAAGTTATTGGAATCGATGAAGCTCAGTTTTTCGATGATGAACTTCCTACTGTTTGCGAATTATTGGCGAGACGTGGAATAAGAGTCATCGTTGCAGGGCTCGACATGGATTTTAAAGGGAAACCTTTTGGTCAAATACCAAATTTACTGTGCACAGCAGAATATATCACCAAGCTCCACGCAATATGTGTTAGATGTGGAGACATAGCATCGCACTCGTACAGGAAGACTGAACAAGAAGTCACTCTCCTACTCGGAGAAAAGGATCACTACGAGCCTCGTTGCAGATCTTGCTTTTATAATGATGAAATATAAAAAAGGGGAAGACTAAAAGTCTTCCCCTCTTCACGCACGAACTGATTGGTCAATTGAGCATTTAGTGCGCGATCACAAGTTTATGTACTTTTCTTCCAGACTGGCCCTCAACTTCCACGGTGTAAAGTCCATTCGACCAAAACTGGGTTGAGATTACAGATTCATTGCTTTCATTTAACGATGTCGCATAAACGAGTTTACCGGTGTTGTTAAAAACTCGAACTCTAACTCCATCATCATTCTCGACAATACTTTTAACTGTCACTTTTTGATGCGCCGGATTAGGATATATCGAAACAAGATCAGATCCTGTAGTTTCTAAAATCCCATCTATAGATTTCATAGTTGAACTGTTTTGTGTGGTAAAAATTTCTATCGGTGAAAATGCGGACTGAACTATATTGCCACTGAAGTCACAGTATGCAACCACTGCGTATTCATAAGTAGTAGCTCCAGACAGACCATTGGCAGAATAACTTGTACTAGTTTCACCCGGTATTTGAATCGAGACTACCTGACTTGTTCCTTGCTGTCTTCCGAATATTCCGTATCCAATTGAATTCTCAACTGCAGACCAGTTTAAAACTGCATTCGTTGTCCCGATCGGTGCTGTAAAAACTGTTGACGGTGCCGGACAGTAAGTACTGATCGTATATGCAAAAGAATACCCTGAGATATACTCTCCCGATGGTTCGTAAGATGTTGCTACTCTCCAAACATAGTCTCTTCCCTTTGGAAGATTATCTACAGGGAAAATACCATTGCTACCAACTGGTACTTCAATGTGAATGGTATCTTGCAGTAACATATCCCAACCTTGCAGTAAATAGTGATCTGCTAAAGGATGAGGTTCCCACATTAACATAAAGTCGTTAGCAGACATTTGTTGGTGCTGGGTAAATTCAGGTGGTGTAGGCATTGGCATGGTTTGGAAAATGAACGGTTGTGTCAAATCCATTTGCACGATCTGAATGTCAATATTATTAGGATTATCAAGATCATAGATCGTAAAATCAACTACATTGCCATTTAAAGCCAAGACTGCACCGATGTCGATATTGTCTATAAAGGTCGCAAACTTTGCTGCTGACTGTGACGGCAGATCACCCGGTGTTTGCTGAAACATATACGGTATGCCTTGTGCAGTGATCATGTATTGTCCATTTCCGGTTGCATTAGCGTTTACAAATTCACCACTTGCTCTGTCAAATTTGAGGTAATTACCGATCTTATCGCTCTTATTGATCTTATCTTCATCACCAGAATTTGTCCACCAGGCTTTTTTAACTTTAGGGGTCGATCCCGAAGGCCATGATACTTTTATCTTGATCGAACCTCCAGCTGGGACTCCTGTACCAGTACCCTGACCAAAATTCTGCCGGCTTGTTCCATCTCCATTTTGGTTTTCAAATGAATTTGCTGGAGTTTGTGATACATAGTTAGTGGATCGCTGAAATTCAATGTGAAGGTCTTTTGCAACTTCACCGGTGTTGTTTGTAAACGTAAAAGACTTAGAATTTGCGTAAGTCATTGTAGAAAGTAAGAGCAATGCTGCTGCTGTTGTTAAAATTGCTCTGATCGTTCTTTCTAAGTTTCCTTTTGTTTTGATTAACGTTTTCATTTTATTTTCTCCTTTTAGTTTGATTAAAAAATTGTCTTTGATGCATCGATGGTTGCAATATACGCCTGAGAGACAGGCGACTTCAAGTACAATAATTGATCACTTTTTAAAGGAAATTTGCTCAGAAACAAGTGTAGCATTCCTGTTATAACTGGACTGAAATTCTGTTAAATATTGATTATCTGATACTTATAGGAAAGAAAAAAATTGTACAGATTTTACCACTTTTTTCTGCAAAAGGGGCGAATTCAACCCCATGAAACGTTCAAAATCTAAAATAAAAGTGAGTTTTAGACTTATCTGACGAGCAAACGGTCAATGGAAGTACCGTGATCACTAGTTATCTTAAGTAGATAATATCCATCTGCTACTTGTTGAAGTGGGATATTGAACTTATTGGTTAGTGAAGCATCATATTTCGCCTGGAAATACGTTCTTCCACTGATGTCGGTGATATGAATATCAATAGGCGTTTCACTATTATATAGCAACTCCACTGAAAGCATATCTCTAACCGGATTAGGAAAGATAATATGTCTGTTTTTACTGGATCCACCGAGAGTCATAAAAGTATCGATATCGCTAAGTAAAGAGAAGTAGGAATTAAACGAGTTACAAATTGATTGAACAGCCCATTCATATTGTGTTCCTGCTTGCAAAGGGAAAGCGATATACACATTGTCAGGAGTTTTAACCTTTGTAACAGTGTTAGCTCCTAATTGTCTACCGCTAATCTGGTAAGAGACAGCATTTTCAACTTCAGACCATGCAAGTATCGCATTATCAAAATTAAAATCACCAAACACCATCATTGAATCCGGTGGAGGACAAGCTGTATTAAAAGTATCCTTGTGGGACCACGACGTAGTATCGAAAGGGCATATAGGTCTTACCTGCCACCAATAGCTATTCACAGCACTTAACCCTGTAACTTGCTGAAAAACAGTTCCAGCAGGTGCAGACAAGTTCACCACATTTGAACTTCCCACAACACCACCTCTTATTTGATATTCATTTGCAGCATCGATCTGATCCCAGCCTATATATGCCTTTTTAGCTGAAATCAGCTCAACCTGAAGATTCTGAATAGAATCACAAGGTTGCGGTGGACCGCACACTACCATAGAATCTTCACAGGAAATTACATCTATGATCTTTTCTTCCTTACTGATCACACAAACATCCTCGAAACTGAATTTCATTGAACGACATATGGTCTGTCCTGATTTAGATATATTTTCATCCATGACAATACAAACAAACCCTATAGGGCCTGTACCAGAGCGCGCGCGCAGATCTTTCCCCGATATTGCAACCTCGATCTTACCAATTTCCTCAGGAACGCTCTTGGTTTTATAGATCATTGAAGTGTCCCTGATAATTGCAAAGTTTATACTGTTACCAGGATCTCCCATCCATGATAGAGGTGGGATCACTACAGAAGTCTTTGCATCCTGGGTTAAATTGATATCATAATTAAATGTGAAAGAAATTCCGTAGACAGTATCCGGGAGGAATGGGAAACCTGGGGACTCGAAAATGATAGGGATCATCACAGAATCACCGGAAAGGACTGTATCTGGAAGTAAAAGGCAAAGTTGAGCAAGCTGACCGAATAAATTTAAGGTATCCTTAACCGGAGGTACAATATCAGGATGACATTTTGCAAAATTTGAATCGATCACAGCAATATCGATCTCATTGATAAGACCATCACCATTAAAATCTGCAAACGCCAGATCTATAGGACTTACAGGAAACTGATCTCCCCATGGATTCTGAAGAGGGATCGGCACAAACTCTGTTGTCATATTTAGGCGTGGAGGTCCGTTTTGATCATAACCTAAACCAACGTACAGTAAATCCTTTGAATTAACTTTACCATCCCGGTTGGCATCTCCAGGCCATAGAATATTTGTTTGAGCCTCAAGTTCTAAAGCACATATAATTAGGAGACTAAAGAGGCAATAAATACCTTTACGCATAACAGAACACATACAGAGAATGATTGGTTAATAGATCAGTACGACACAGTATGCTGTTATGAATATAAGAAATTATATTGATATATCCTTAATATATTAGTGTAGAACTAAGTGCAGACAAGTAAGTTAATAAATACCATTAAACTGATACCGAAAAATCAACTCAACGATTTTTCAGAGTTTCTAAATTCTCCTTTTTTCAATAAAAGTGAGAAAACTATTCAGTTGTTTCAGCATATTCAAAATTATGCTCCTGAATACGCTTCTACCAAATTGAATAAGGAGTTCGTCTTTTCTGTGATCTTTCTTAAAGAAGAATACAATGAAAATAAGTTAGCGCTCTTGATGAATCATCTTCTTGAACAAGTTGAAAACTACATAGTCTATAAGACTTTTTCAGAAGATCAAGAGCAAAGGTTTTTTTACTTACTAAAGGCTTACAACGAAGGAAACCTTGAAAAGAATTACAACTCTACTTTAAGACAATACAAAAAACACCTCGACGAATCAGGTCAATACAAAAGTGAGATACAAAAATCACTATTTGAACTAAGTCTTCTTGAGCTTGAGCATAATGCAAGAAAAAATATAAGAGAATTTGACAATAGCCTTCAAATCGTATCCGATGATCTCGACCGCTACTTCGTCTCACAAAAGCTCAGGCTTGGTTGTGAGATGCTTAGTCGGAAAAAAATAATACAGAGTGGGTATGAGATCAATTTACTTGAAGAGGTGATAGAATACATAAACAATTCTGATTTCAAAGCACATCCGGAGATCGAAGTTTATGGATTGATAGCTAAGATGTTGAGTGATGAGGACAATGAATTGAATTATACCTGCTGCAAACAGAGATTGATAAAAGAAAAAAAGTCATTTTCTAAGAACGAGTTACGATCGATGGTCTTTTATGCTTTCAACTATTGTATCAGAAAATTTAACAAAGGTAAGATCGAGTATGTAAAAGAGCTTTTTGAGTGGAACAAATTCCTTATAACTGAAAACCTATTATTGGTTGATGGTGAGCTATCTCCATGGCGATTCAAGAACATCACTATAATCGGACTAAAATCCAAGGAATACGATTGGACGGCTAAGTTTATAGACGATATGGAATCATATGTATCATTGAGCCATCGCGAAGCTGTCTCTACATATTGCAAAGCATATCTATCCTATAGCATAAAGGATTATGATAAAGCCATGGACTTGTTAAGAGAAGTTTTAACAGATGACATTTTCATGGAGATCGACTACAGGGTCTTATTGATCAAGATCTATTATGAAAAGAATGAACTGGAAGCTTTGTATAATCTACTGGATAGCTTTAGAGTATACCTCGGCCGTAATAAGGTGCTCTCAGACTATCACAAAAAAGTAAAGCTCAACTGGATCAAGATCGTGAAAAAATTAATGAGGATACTACCGGGAGAGACAAAAAAATTAGAAGAGTTGAAAACGAGCATCAAGGAGACGAAGGAAATTGATTCCAAAGACTGGCTGTTTGAAATGATCGATGCAAAAAAATAAAAAACCCGCTATGCAAAGCACAGCGGGTTCAATTTTATAAACTAAAGAACACTATTTTACAATAACTACTCTACTGTCTAGTATCCTTCCATTTGCGATTAAAGTTCCAGCATAAGATGCCGCACTAATACCATTAACATCAAAGTCTAAACGATTTTCTCCTTTTGGCACCTGGCCATAGTTGAAAGATTTTACAACTCTTCCAGCCATATCTACAATAAGAAACTCAACCTCCGCATTATTATCCAGAGCAAGTTCAATAGTTGCATTGTTCACAACAGGATTAGGATAAATATTAAAATGATCGATCGTTGTAGAAGGATCATTAATTCCAGTTATATCATCAGGAACTGTTGTTTTACAGCCACCTGGTGTAAGAGATACGCTTCTAAAGAAACCTCTTCCATGCGTCCCTAAATACAATACCGGGCAAGCATCATCATAAAGTGCAACTTGTCTTAAACGATAAGTCGCAACTCTCTCCATACCGGAATTTTCTTCAGACCATGTTAGGCCTCCATCGTTAGAAGACCAAACACCGAGCTCAGTTCCAATGATATAATTCATTGAATTATTAGCATCTATCACACCATCATAAACCGGCATATCTGGCAAGTTACTTTGAATCGGATTGAAGTTCGAACCGTTAGTCGCCTTCCAAACATTATCTGAAGATCCATACCCTCCAGTTGTAGCAAGAATATGACTTGGGTTAGTTTTATCGATATATACACCTGTAACACCACCTGAACCTAAGTTGTCAACAGCAGATGACGTTACACCAACCGGTACCGCAGGCATACCCTGAGAAGGATCTGGATACTCTGCATCAACATTAAAAGAAGCAATACCATCGATCCTATAAATTGTTCCATTTGATGATCCTGCATAAACAGTATTTCCATCAGGAGTAATATCAGCAGATAGGATTGTACCTACACCAGTTGCGATCCTGAACCATCGAGCAGAAACACCAATATTCAGGAGGTCTGGGGTCATCCAAAGTCCACAGTTTGTAGATAAGAGAAATTTTGCGTCCACTTTGTCAACAACTTTAATTGTTTGACCTGTAGTGAGAGGTGCGGTTAAAAAGTGTAGAAATGGAAACTCATTCTCATTACTATTAACAGTGATAGCTTCCCCAATTCCATAATCTTTATCTGCCGTAAACTCTACTGAATCATAATTCGCGAGGACTTCATATCTTTCAAATAGCTCAGTATAAGCGATAAACGGTGCAGAACATGCTCCACCCGCAACTCCTGTAGCTCCAACTTCTCCATCGCCATCAGGGTCGATCTCTACATCAAAAAATCCTCCAAAAGAAGATCCGCTATTACCAGAGCGAATTACATCAGCATTTGTTGTAGCAGTTACAAATATCTCAGGCTTAATTCTGGATATATCGGTATAGCCACCATCACCGCCAAAGACTTCAAATGTAGCTCTTGGCGAGTTGCTTCTGTAATTTAAAAACTGTGTACCATTATCCTGTGTTCCACCTAACATTTCGCCTGTGAATGCTGCTGCCACAGAGTAAAACTGAGTAACATTGAAGTTCTTGTTCTTAAAAGTATATGTTGGTTCAGGGAAATTTTTAGAAGCGTTCGTGGATTTAAAAATTCCTCCATCACTACCAATGTACATAATGTCAGGATTGTTCTTATCGAAAACGATCATATGCTTATCTGCATGAATCCAGAATGGATTAGTGTGATTGAATGACTGCTCTCTTTGATCAGCTCTTGTCCAGCCTACTGCTGATGAATAAGACCAGTAAGTAATACCACCCATGTAAATTCTGTCTTCATTGTCCGGCATTACAGCGATCGTATTATCATACCAGCCCTGACAGTTTGTTCCAAATGGTTCAAATGTAGTAGAGCCACCCGGGCCAATGTTTTGCCATGTTACGCCTTGATCCTTTGATCTGTAAATTCCATTTAAGCAACCTGAGTTAGCCGCGACAGAACAGTAAACATAATTAGGGTTGGAAGGTGCAGTTGCGATCTCGATTCTCCAAACATTATTAGACGGAAAACCAGAAGAACCAACGATTTGATTCCAGGATGTACCATTATCTGTGGATTTAAATAATCGGGCATCAACAGATGCAAATAAGGTGCCACCACCTGCAGCATATTGAAGGTCTTTACCACGGTTACTTCCACCGGAAAGTGAAGCGAGAACTTCAGTCCATGTTAAACCACCATCTTTCGACTCAGCTATTCCTCCCCCATTTGCAACTAAAATATGCAAAGGATCATTTGGATCACATGCAATTCTGTTAACATCAGCCCAATCATCACCTAAAGGTACCAGTGGGGCTGTACTCGGAAGATGCTGCCATGAAGCACCACCATCTGTAGATTTATACATTCCATTTCCTGGATTTCCTGAATGATATTCAGTACCAGCAAACTCAGCTTGCGCTAACCCTTCACCCATACCGATATAGATCGTTCCATCAGTGGCCTGAGCAATGGATGCTACATTTAGGTTTTCCAGACCGTTCGAAGAAATAGTCCAGTTGTTTCCACCGTCCGTAGATTTCCACATACCTCCACCGACACCACCGGCATAAATAACTTTAGAGTTGCTTCGATCAATTAGAATAGCTCTTGTTCTACCACCAACATTATCCGGACCCATATTCTCCCAGTCTAATGCCAGTGCTCCGGTTGATTTATTTGAAGCATTCTTCAATTGATCCGCAGCCTGGACTGCTTTATAATAATCAGACACTTCAACTTTACCGGTATGCTCATTTATTCTAAAAGAAGAAGTGTACTTAATAGCTTCCTGAATTCTTTTGTCCTTTGATTTTTTGCTGTAACTCGTTCTCTGCTTTTCAACTACAGAATCTGTAGTTTGAGAATTGAATAATATCATAGCAGTTAGTCCAACAACAAATGGGACAAACATTAGAGTGATTTTTTTCATTTTCATACGTTTTTTGAGGCTTACAAATATAGTTTATTATACCTACTTTCCAGTACTTTGAAAGTAATGGATTTGTCAGTTTTGATTAAATGTTATAAGTGCTTGAGAAATCTGTTGCGAAGAGATTTAAGACCTTTTACCAAACTGGACACCAAGATAAAAATTAATCATGTATGGTTTGTTGTTTTCAGTGACCATTATTGGAATAATTTTATAATAGATATCTGCCGAAATGCCTATTTCCATTGCTTTCAGAATTTCATCGTGGCTCGCCCAGTCAAAATTCAACCCAAACTTGCCATGAGCACCGGGTACTGGTTCAATTTCACCAATACCCTTTTTAAACCCCGAAGCACCTGTAATGTTCTGAACATTTAAAAAAACTTCTTCGTTCTCCCCGGTGTATTTAATTGATGTTCTGGGTTTATCTATTTCGATGTAATAAGGTTTTAGAATTCCTAAAGACACACCAGCCAGATAGGTCATCGATAATCTGACACCAGACTTTCTCGCTTTGTCTGCTATCTGTTTTTTAAATCCATAATTAGCATGAAATGCGAAAAAATTATTCTGTTTGCCAAAAATAAAATCATTTCGACTACTCGACGAAAATGGTATGGATTGCTTTCTTTCTTTAGGATGCTTAAATGCAGTTAGCTCGAATTGTAATACCCGTGTTTTATGGATATTCAGGATCTTTGCGGTCTCACCAAAAACTGTCCATCCGTTAGTATTTATTCTTGCCCCAACGCTGAACTCTTTCCTATATATAAACTCTGTTTTTCCATCCAAATTTCGTTGAGCGAAAAGCGGAAGAGAAAGAAAAATACAGAGGGAAACGAGAAATACAGACTTCATCAATATATTTTACATAATCAACGATAATAAAGTTCTTATAATAAACGGTATTTTCCAACGCTCCCGGCAAAAAAGTCCGTCATACTAATGACATTTATCCGGTGTCTCCCGCTAATTCCCTAAAATCAGACCAAATGTGGGTAGTATTTGCCCGGCGCTATCTTCAATAAAATAGGTTTGATATTTGCTTCCACCAGATGCAGGATCTACGACTGGCAATCCATTTTCGTCCCGAACGACAGTTAGCCTGTCTGGTAGTGTTGCAGAAAAATTGTACACATTCTCTATATCCAGATAGATCTCAAGATTGAAATTTTTAAAGTATATCTTTTTATCAATTCTCAAATCAAGCTGGTGAAACCAGGACAATCTCTCCGTGTTTAACAGATCATAATCCGGGATCCCTTGTTGGGCAGCATCCCATATTTGTACCATCGAGGATAGTTCCTGATCAATTGGAGTGTATGGACTTCCACCTGCAATTCGATATCGCAACCCTACCTCCCAGTTTTTCTTAAATTTTTTCCCTCCGGTTAAACTAATGATATGCCTGCTATCCCATGCAGAAGGGATCAGTTCTCCATTCTTATCGGAAAACCTACTCCAGAACAAGGTATAGCTCACAATGCCGTAGAACCCTTTTAAGAGTTTTTGCTGAAAGAGAAATTCAGTACCGTAACTTTTTCCTGTTGAGACCGACATCAGAGGATCATTTCCGATGACTCCAAAATCCCCACCCAGGTTGCCTAATGAAATAGAGTCCTGAAGTAAAAATGGATATCGGTCATAAACTTTTAAAAATGCTTCTAATGAGAGTTTGGAATTACTTTTCGTGATATACTCAAATCCAGCAACCAATTGTTTATTTCGAATATGTCTTAAATCCTTATTTAGCAACTTACCTTCCTGAGTGAAGCCCAGTGCAGTATATGGAGGCAAGCGAAAATAAATCCCTGCATTCATGTTAAAGCTAATTTCCGGTGTTATACCTAATGAAATCGATGCACGTGGCGAGAAAGTGTTCAGCGGATTCTTCATTTCGCTGTTAAAATCATTGCCATCGACCCTAAAACCAAGCGATGCACTTAGTCTGGAATCAAAAAATGTAGTCGATGTGGAAGCAAACAAGCCATATTTGTTAATATTCAATTTGGAGCTTACTATAAAAGTATCCAGACCAGCCTGCGTTACATTCTTTACAAAAGAAGAATTTTTATAAACTGCATTTTCATAATTGACTCCGTATAGCACTTTAAATTTTTTGATCCGTCGCAAGTTCTCTATCCGGATCTTGCTCTCGATCTCATCCGAATTGTAATCAAAATTTAAATTTGCTTCATTGCTTTCATCATTATTAATGTATTTGTATGCAAAATTATTCAAGTGATTTCTGCTGATTATAAAGTCCCAATAGCCGTTATCTCTATACAATCTATGTTTTAGACCGACTGTATAGTGCCATTGGCCATTTACAGGAATGTTATTCAAAATATATAACTGATCTTCAGTCTCATTGGCTTCGAGGTTCAGATCAAACTGATCATAGGAACCGAGACCGATGATAGTTAGCTCATTTTTCTTATTGAACCTGATCTTATTCTTGAACTGAAAGTCATTATAGGTTGGAAGAAAAGGAAGTTCGAATAACTTGAATAGAAACTGAAGATAAGATCTGCGAGCAGAGAGAATAAATGTGGATTTTTTACCTATTGGACCTTCTAGTGAGAATCCAGCCTCACTCGCTCCTACGGTAAAGTTAAACCCAATCCGATCATCCCTGCCATCAGACCATTTCATATCCATAACTGAACTGATGACATTTCCTCTGTTTACTGGGAATGCACCAGTATAAAAGTTTACTCCACGGATAAGATCTACATTGATCAAACCCACGGGTCCACCGGAAGCACCCTGAGTAGCAAAGTGATTTATTATCGGAGTTTCTATTCCGTCTACATAAAAGGTGTTTTCTGATGGAGCACCACCTCTAATTATAATATCGTTTCTAAAAGATACTGTTGTACCAACACCGGGAAGCGACTGAATTACTTTTGAAATATCCTGATTACCTCCTGGATATCGACGAATTTCATTAACACCAATTGTTCTCAAAGAAACCGGACTTTCCACTGTCTTGCTAAACACATCAGATTTAACCACCACTTCATCGATTTCTGTAGCTGATTTTTCGAGCGCAACATCAATAATTGCTGCTTTTGCATTATTGACAGCTATCTCAAATATTGTCTTTGACTGAAATCCAATAAATGAGATCTGAAGGTTATATATTCCCGGATCAAGATCCGTGATCTGATAATTTCCATCATCATCGGTAATTGTTCCGATCGTTGTATTCTGAATAACGACATTAGCAAAGGCAACCGGCTCGTTATTGACCGGATCAAACACTCTTCCTTTTATAACACCATTCTGGCTCCATGCACTAAATGATGACAACAAAGTGAAAAAGACCAATACTACAGTTCTATGCATCACGCTTTGATTTTAACCATTCGTATATCACCACATTCATAAGTAGCAAAAGCAACATGTACATTGTGTCTTCGATCGGGATCGAAAAAATCCTGATAGACAAGTTTTCTGAGTTGTTATATTCTACTACAGGTAATGATGTTAGAATTCCATTGACGATCAGAAAAGGAATAATAGCTATGAAGTATGAAATGAAGAAGTTGGCGATCTGCTTAAATCTGAATATTGCAACACCGGAAAGAAAGAGGGCTGTTGAAACAAATGTAATAGAAGTGTATATCTTATCCATATTGCTGATTCCAAAAGAAAACAATACTGCAGCTAACGCTATTGAAAAAATATAGAAATACTTGTTGAAACGTGAAGAATCATTGAAGTATTTATAAACTTCATAGATAAAAATGCAAGCAAAAGGAATGGTTATAAAAAACATCCATTCTTCCATTGGCATTCCAAAAAAGAAAACTCCTACAACATAATCGTGGTTAAATGACCAGACTTCATTTTTGGTGAAAAAATAATCCCAAATCAAGAAAACCGCAGCAGTAGAAAAGATTGCAGTAAATAAAGATTTAAATTTTGAAACAAAATTAATTTTTGACTCAAAGCTTCTGAGAAGAGGCACTGAAACTGTGAGAATATTGAGAGCCAGATATGTAAACATCGATTATATAAGGTTTACGGCACCAGCCGCATATGTCCTTAACAAAATCCAGAGTTTTTGCTGATTAGGAACGCGAATTCTGGCTTCTTGTATCGTGCTTGCTGGAGTCTTTTTGATCTTGTTGAAGAGCTTTAAATAGTATTTATACGCCAGATAAACACCAGCCTTAGCTTCCTTAGGTAAAAGTAAAATTCCTTCCAGCGCATGGTCGAAATCGCTTTGAATATCCTGCTCTATTCTGGACTTAGCATCTTTGTCGAAAAATGAAAAATCCACACCGGGAAAATAAATTCGTCCGCGATCTTCATAATCGCTTTTAATATCTCTAAGGAAATTTACTTTTTGGAAAGCGGCACCAAGACTTTTAGCAAAAGGTGATAAACGGTTGAACTCGGATTCATTACCATTTACAAATACTTGCAGGCACATCAAACCAACAACTTCCGCTGACCCATAGATATATGACTCATAGCTCTCCCTCTTGTGGGACGATTGGAAAAGATCCATTTCCATACTATCAAAGAAAGCTTCAATAAGATCTCTCCTGATCTTATATTTATTCACTGTAAGTTGGAATGAATGCAAAACCGGATTTAAACTAATTTTTTCATCTATAGCCAGGAAAGTATCCTTTCTAAACCGCTTAAGTAAATCTTCTTGATCGTGATCGAAAAAGGTATCTACAATCTCATCAGCGTAGCGAACAAGTCCGTAAATAGCATAGATAGGGTTATGTAAAGAACGATCCAGAGTCTTTATACCCAAAGAAAAAGAGGTACTATATGCAACAGTAATTCCCTTACTTGTATCGAATGATAGCTTGTTAAATAATCGGATCATCTTAATTGGTTTTCTGATTAAAGTCTTTACTTATTTCCTGAGCAACGACTCTTCCTGATATCAGGGAAGGAGGAACTCCGGGGCCAGGTGTTGTGAGCTGACCCGTGTAATATAGGTTTGATACTTTCTTACTTTTCAAACTCGGTTTGAAGATTGCTGTTTGTTTCAATGTATTGGCTAACCCATAAGCATTGCCCTTGAAAGCGTTGTATCTATCCTTGAAATCGCTATGCGCGAAAGATCTTTTATAAATAATGTGTTCACGAATATTTTCTCCGGTAAATTTTTCCAGACGTTCCATAATCATATTATAATATTTTTCACGGAGTTCTTCAGTATCCTCCAGACCGGGAGCAACAGGAATAAGAACAAATAGATTTTCCATCCCTTCTGGTGCTACAGAGTCATCTGTTTTTGAAGGACAGCAAACATAGAAAAGAGGATTCGTTGGCCATTTAGGATCTGAATAGATCTCTTCACCGAATTTTTCAAAAGACTTATCAAAATATAAATTATGATGCTTGAGATTGCTAACCTTTTTATCAACTCCGAGATAGTAAATAAGAGAAGAAGGAGCCATCACTCTTTCATCCCAATACTTCTCATCATAATTTCTGTAGTTTTCATCGAGAAGTTTACTCTCTACATGGTGATAGTCGGCTGAAGCAACAACAATATCTGCTAAAAACACATCGCTGGCGGTCACTACCGACGCAGCATAACCGTTCCGAACATCGATCTTCTGAACATCTTGCTTGTAAATAATCTTTACCCCAAGCTCTTCAGCTACTTCAACCATACCCTCTATGATCTTATGCATTCCACCCATGGGATACCATGTACCGAGAACGAGATCAGCATAATTCATTAAACTGTAAAGAGCAGGTGTATTTGAAGGAAGCGCTCCCAGAAAATATACAGGAAACTCCAGAATTTTCCGAATTCGATCATTTTTAAACAAACTGTTGATGTGTTTCCTTACCGAACTAAAAAGTTGTAGTCTGAAAACTGATTTCAAAAGCCTGAAATCTATAAACTCACTGATTGATCGTCCTGGCCTGTAAACGAGGTCACTGATCCCTACTTTATATTTATATGCAGCTTCGGAGATAAACTTTTTGAGTTTGGGACCACTACCCTCTTCGAGAGACTCGAATAAATGGTACAGTTCGTCTACACTTGCTGGAATATTGATCTCATCGTTTTCACCGAAAACTACTTTATATGATGGATCTAAGCGAACAAGATCATAATAATCGGCGGGTTTTTTTCCGAAGGTTTCGAAATAAGTCTCGAATACATCCGGCATCCAATACCAACTTGGACCCATATCAAAAGTGAATCCATCGGCTTCAAACTTTGAAGCCCTGCCACCCGGACTTTCATTTTTCTCAAGTATTGTTACATCGTACCCTTGCAGTGCAAGGTTAGAAGCTGCGGACAATCCTGAAAATCCAGAACCTATAACTACGATCTTTTTAGACATTTAATTTAGTTTCTACTTGCTTTTAGTAACTTCTTTAATTCTTTTCTCGCCAGGAAAATCCTGCTTTTAACAGTCCCTAACGGCAACTCAAGGATATCAGCAATCTCCTCATATTTGAAACCTTCGAAGTACATCATAAATGGAACACTATGATCAGAATTAATCGATTTTAGTGCGATTTGAATCTCTTGCATAAGTAAGACATTCTCGCCACCATTTACAACAGTTCTATCCCCACTATTTATAAAGTAGTTGTTATCTGTGGTGTCAACTATTGTATTCCTGCGGATTTTCTTTCTGTAATTGTTGATAAAAATATTTCTCATGATAGTCATTGTCCACGCCTTAAGATTCGTTCCGTTTTCGAACTTATCTCTATTCATAATTGCGCGAAGCATTGTATCCTGAACTAAATCCTCACTATCACTCGTGTCTTTCGTTAAGCTCATTGCGAATGATTTGAGATTTCCGGAGAAAGAATTTAACTGTAGAGCAAAATTTGAAGAAGTCATAATGAATTATTTTTATTGTTTAATAATTATACGGTAAAGTTAAACAATTAGTTTTTACTTTTCTAAATTTTTTGTTTAATTTTTTATTTTTAATCTTAAACAAAGATTATCGTATTATAGCTATTTTTATTGTTTATCAGCTTTTTATGTTAATAATTCATTCAAAATAATATCGATATATTTATTTAAAGTTAAACAAAAATAAAATTTCATGGTTATAATTTTGTTTAGTATTTAACCTTTTTAATAATCAAATTTTATGTCTACATACTTAATAATAGGAGGAAGCAGTGGAATTGGTAAACAGATCGTTTCGGATCTTCTGTCCCAAGGTGCATCTGTAATCTCGATGAGTAGATCTCAGATAAATGCTATTCCTCAGGGCCACATTAAGCATTTCCAACATGATGTTTGTTCTGATGAAAGTTTCCCAGAGATCGAAAGTGGATTAGATGGGATAGTCTACTGCCCGGGTTCTATAAACCTTAAACCCTTTAAAGGACTATCTATAAATGATTTCCAGGAAGATATGAATATAAATTTCTTCGGACTGGTAAGATCCATGCAGGCTTACAGTAGTAATCTTAATGACGGAGCAAGTGTTGTTTTGTTTAGTACCGTCGCTGTGAATACCGGAATGCCTTTCCACACCTCTGTCTCTGCTGCTAAAAGCGCAGTGGAGGGCTTTGGAAGATCCCTGGCTGCAGAACTAGCTCCTAAGATAAGAGTCAACATTATCAGTCCATCACTTACTGACACTCCTATGTCTGCTAAGTTATTAAAATCAGAAAGACAAAAAGAAGCATCAAATGACCGCCATCCGTTGAAGCGTGTTGGTACTGTTAATGACATATCCAATATGGCTACTTTCCTCTTAAGTAGTAACTCCAGCTGGATAAGTGGCCAGGTTTTCAATGTAGATGGAGGAATGTCAACTTTAAAATTGTTATGATGAAAAATAAAATTATAGATCTATCTGAGATAGAAAGTATGGACAGGATTTACAGAATAAACTTGATAAATTCTGTCACAGGTTTCAAAAGTGCAAATTTGATCGGAACCCAAAACGAGTATGGACTAAGTAATCTTGCCATTTTTAGTTCTGTTATTCACCTTGGATCTAACCCACCTTTATTGGGTTTTATTTCAAGGCCAGCCGTAATTCCAAGGCACACTTACTCCAATATTAAACACAGTGGGTACTATACGATCAACCATGTTCACACTGATATTGTAGAACGATCACACAAAACTTCTGCTAAATTCTATGATACCATATCGGAATTTGATGAATGCAATTTCACTCCTGAGTTCAGTGATAAGATCAGCGCACCATACGTGCAAGAAGCGAATATTAAGCTAGGAATGAAATTCATTGATGAATATGAGATAAAAGAAAACGGAACAATTCTTATCATTGGTAAAATTGAGGAGATCATTCTAAACGAAGCCGTGCTAAAGGATGATGGATTCGTGGATCTACAGGAAGCAGGAACAGTTACTATCAGCGGACTTGACAGCTATCATAGCACCGATAAAATTCACAGATTTGGTTATGCCCGGCCCTTTGCAGAAATTCTAAAAAAATGGTAAAACCTTTAAAATCTCTATAGATGTATATACTTAAAACCGATCAGTTCCTGCCTGTTTCAATTGATGAGGTGTGGGATTTTATATCCTCCCCACATAATCTTTCTAAGATCACCCCTGATTATATGGAATTTCAGATCACATCAGGTTTTGAAGACCAAAGAATGTATGAAGGAATGATAATCACGTATAAAGTAAAACCTATACTTGGAATTCCTTTAAATTGGGTAACTGAAATCACTCATGTAGAAGATCGTAAGTATTTTGTAGATGAACAACGATTTGGACCATATAAGTTTTGGCATCACAAACATTTTCTAAAAGAGGTAGATGGTGGTGTATTAATGAGTGATCAAGTTCATTATGATTTACCATTAGTGTTTTTTTCTTCTCTTGTAAACAACATCATGGTCAAAAATCAATTGATCCAGATATTTACATATCGTTATAATCTGTTGGAGAAGTTATTCGGAAAGGATAAGGATGCACAGTCAGAGAAGATAAATATTATCCGTATATAAAATGTAGTAATAGTTAGTTTATAACTTTCGTTTCTAATCCATTCATTTTATCCAGTAACTTTAAAGAATCTTCCATAGTTGTTAAAACATGTACATTCCCCCAGCGATTTTCATCTAATTGTTTACCCACTAATCCGGTTACAAAGATTTTACAATCTGCAAATTGTTTGCTGAGATTATCGACATAATCTTCTTCAGATTGATCCATCTGCTTTAGTGTCATAATTGTAAATAGTGCATCTGGCTTTTGAATTTTCGAGATCACCTTCAGATCAGCATAAGGGACTGATGCCCCTAAGTACACCACATGATGGTTTCTCTTTTTGAACATGTAATAAGTAAATAATAAACCCAATTCATGATTTTCATTTTCTGGAAGGAAGAGGAGAATAGTTTTAGTATTCTCATTTTCATTAACTATCGTTCCATCTATTGCAACGATCAATTTTTGCCTGACAAGATTAGTAATAAAATGTTCGTGTGCGGGATTAATAGCTCCTGTGACCCAAAGTCTTCCGACCTGATCCATGAAAGGGAAAATGATGTTTATCATGGTATGTTCAAAACCATATTGAATAATATTTGTAGAAATTATCTTTTCAAAACGCTTTTCATCAAGCTCGACCATTGCAATATTAAGTGCCTGTATTTGCGTTTCATATTCAAAATTTGAGTGGCTTAATCGGTTAACCTGTTCTACCACATCCTCAGGTTTCATCTTGGCAATTGCTGAAATCTTGTATCCGTTATTGTTCAGGAAACTCACATTTAAGATAAACCTAAGCTGTTCATCCGAATATGTTCTAATATTTGTTTCTGTACGATCGGGTTCAATTATTCCATACCGTTGCTCCCAAATCCTTATCGTATGAGGTTTTATACCTGACAAAGCCGCTAATTCCTTAATTGAATATGTTGTCACTACTTGCGATTATTTTTAAAAAACTTTCGATCGAACCAGAGCAGACCAAAAGCCTCTCCGTCCTCCTTATAAATATTGCCATGATGAGCTCTATGAGCCTTCATCATTGCTTTGAAATAAGTGTGTTCCGGTTTATTGAATAACTTAAGTCTCTTATGGATGAGAATATCGTGGAGACAAATGTAAGTGATGCCGTAGGCTGTAATACCTGCTCCAATAAATAGCCTGAAATCAAATTCAGGTAATCCGGTAAAAATTAAAATCGCACCAATAGATCCGAAAAACAAAAAGAAAAAGTCATTCCATTCGAAAAAGCTCTTTCCTTTTTGATGATGTGATTTATGCAGTATCCAAAGGAAACCATGCATAACGTACTTATGAGTAAACCAAGCTATGAATTCCATTGTTAAGAACGCCAAAGCGAACGCTGCGATTTTAAATATCCAGATCATATGCTAAAGAACAAGTGTTCAGTTATTTTGTTTAAACGAAATAAAGATTCAATATGAAGAAAGATAACATAACCACATAGGCTGCAATAGCAACATTATTAACATCTATCTTAATCCTGTTGAATAAAAGTTGAATAATCAATGCTACACCGAACCAACTAATATAATTTTTTAAAGGTACCGTTACTTGTTCCCATTCCCACATATCATGAAAAATAGCAAATGGTTCTAAAAATAAATCCAACAAAACCATTAAAAAAGATGCGGTCAACGC
Organism: Chitinophagales bacterium; assembly: GCA_013001465.1. Lineage (GTDB taxonomy): Bacteria > Bacteroidota > Bacteroidia > Chitinophagales > JABDMM01 > JABDMM01. Next base: position 21,894 of record JABDMM010000093.1, read on the forward strand.
CTGCAACAGAGGATTGTTCAATAAGAAATTTGCTGTGATTCTACTACAGTAGATCAGTAAGAGCCAATTTAGTCCCAGTATGATTGGAACTCCAAATATTTTCGGTCCCAAATTCTCTTCATAGAAATAATCCCCAAACAGCAACCCACTTTGTACTCCGATAACTTCGCTAATAAAGCCGGTTAAAATTGTAACAATGGGAAGAATTATAAACTTAGTATTCCAATTTCGGTGAAATGCAAATACCAAAACAGTGGTTATTAAAATATTAACCGGAATCAATTTCCTGAAAACAGTTCTCCAGTCTTCACTGTTCAGTCCAAACAGTCCTACCAGGTGCAGAATGATCAATATTAAAATTATTGCGAGCGACTTATTCTTCATATCAGGCCGTCAATGATTTTTGCTGAACTTAAACATAACGGAACCCCACCGCCGGGATGGACGCTGCCGCCACAGAAATATAGGTTCTTAATTTTTCTACTAAAGTTAGGATGTCTGAGAAATGCTGCGAGCATGTTGTTGGAACTATTGCCATAAAGAGCTCCAAGATAAGATGATGTCTTACTTTGTATTAGCTCAGGAGTAAGTTTTTCTTCAAATTCGATATAGTCTTGAATTGAATACCCCAACGTCTGGCTTATTTTGTTGATTATATTTCTTCGGCTGCGATCTATTAATTCATCCCAGTTTTGGCCGTCAATATGCGGTGCATTGATCATTACGAACCAATTTTCTTTACCGGCTGGAGCATCCTCCGGACATTCTTTTTTACTGATATATATGTATACTGTGGGATCATCGCTAATATCCTTTTTAACATTCAGTGTATCGAATTCTGTTTTATAATCACCGCTAAAAAGGATGTTATGAAGATCAAATTCTGGAAACTCTTTCGACATACCCCAATAATAAATTAATGCTGAAGTTGACTTCTCTTGCTTGAGCACTCTTTCCGGTGCTTTTTGTTCCGGCATTAACCGTCTGTAAGTTGGGTGAATATCCATATTGCTCACCACTATTTCGGCATCATAGATATCCTTTCCTATCTTGATGGACTTCGCTTTTCCATTTTCGACTTGAATTCCATCGACTTCCTTGCCGAAGTTAAACTGAACTCCCTGTTCTAAAGCCAATTTATATAAGGATTCTGTAACCTTATGCATTCCACCATCGAGAAAATATGCTCCACAGTTGTGCTCGAGGTGAGCGATGATATTGAGAGTAGCCGGAGCTTTATACGGATTCGAACCATTATATGTAGCATACCTCGCAAAGAGCTGCCTTGCTTTTGATGTCTTAAACTTGCTTTCAATAGCATTATTCATAGTACGCAACGCATCTATTTTATTAATATTCAAAAGTGTGTTCAACGTACCCTTTTGAAGATATGTCGAGATCACATTTAAAGATCTATCCAAAAAGATGAATTTTGTTAACTCATATATCTCTTTGCTGTAGCTTAAGAAATTTAGTACATTGCTTGAGGGTTCACCTGCTTTATCTTCTAATTCTGAAGCAAATCTTTTTGGATCGCTATAAGCAGAAATTTGAACACCATCAGGATAAAAATATCTGGTGATGATCTCCACCTGTTTATATGAGTAATAATGTCCAGGTGCTTTACCTGATTCTATGAATAAATCGTCCAGTAATTCCGGTAATGTGAAAAGAGAAGGACCAGCATCGAATCGGAATCCATTTCTATCGATCTCAGTAAGCTTACCCCCGGGATATGAATTTTGCTCATATACCGTCACATTGTATCCCTTGTTCGCCAATCTTATAGATGTGGCAAGTCCACCAACTCCTGAACCAATAATAATTGCCTTCTTTCCTGACACTTTCATTTAACAATAATTACAAATAATTGTTGGCTAATTTTCGAAATTTTAGCACGACAGACATACTATCATATATAACTTATCGTTTATGTATCTGATTCTGTATTTGCAAATTCCTACAGGTCAAGAACATTAAAAAAATAAGAAATATATGGCAAAAGTAAATCTGGATCTTTTCAGCATGAGTATAACTCAAAAGCTGGATACAGCAAGCAAGGTAGTGAACTCACTAAGAAACAATCCTTATTTTTACCACTATCCTTTCCCTCTAAACAAGCTTTTAAATGTAGTAAACCGTCTCAAATCCGCTCTAAGAGTTGGGAAGCTTGATAAAAATAACTGTGATATTTTAAGTCTCATTGAACTGGAAGAGTCTTTGGAATCACTCATATTCCAGATCGCAAATAAGGTAGAAAGGATCAGTCGAGGTAATGCTGTCCTGATTGCCTCTGCAGGTTTTGATGTTTACAGGCATCCAATGTTT
>JABDMM010000122.1 GCA_013001465.1 Chitinophagales bacterium
CAGAGGGAATCCTTTTTAAACTATATTTAAGAAAAGAGTTGACATTCTCTTCTTTTCCCACTAAAACATCCAAGTGTAGTTTTATCACAGCCCGATAAATTTTATCTTCGAGTTCTAATGTTTCTTCATTTTCAATACCGAAGATGGTTATTTCATTCATGCTATGACAAATTTCAGAAAATAAACCGTTCATTTGGATGATAAGGATCAGACACAACAATGATTATAATCATATCTATAAAGTTTAATTGAATAATTTTATCGATGAGTTTTTAAGATGAGTAACAATCAATACACAGACGGGCAGCTTTTGAGAGCGATCTTGGAATCGGCTGTAGACGGAATCATAACCATTGACTCAAATGGCATGATAAAGTCTGCAAACAAGTCTGCGGTGCGATTGTTTGGTTATGATATTAGTGAGATGTTGGGAATGAATGTTAGCAGTTTAATGCCTGAACCTCATAGAACCAATCACCACAAATATGTAAGCAAGTATATCGAGACGGGGAATGCAAAGATCATCGGTATTGGCAGAGAAGTATTGGGGTTAAGAAAAGATGGGCAGCAATTTCCTTTCTGGCTAAGTGTTGGAGAAGTGAAACTTAAAGATGAAAGAATATTCACAGGAATAATTCATGATGTTTCTGAATTAAAAGATACACAGTCCCGATTGCTTGAACTTAATCAGAAATTAGAGAAGAAGGTAGAGGAGCGCACGAATAAAATAGCAGAGATCGTGAATAAGCTGCTGGAAACAAATAAGAATCTGGAATCTGAGATTGTTGAAAGAAAGAAGGCAGAGGCTTCTTTGCAAGAGAGCCAAGAAGAACTTCAGTCTTTGCTAAAAAAGGAAAAAGAACTCGGGAATTTGAAATCCAGATTTGTAACTCTTGCTTCACATGAATTCCGAACTCCATTAAGCAATATTTTGTCTTCGGTAAGTCTTATTGCCAGGTATGATAGTGATGACCTTCTGGAAAAAAGGCAACGACACATCGACAAGATCAAAGATTCAGTTAGAAATCTGAACAATATTTTGAACGACTTTTTATCTCTTAGTAAGATCGAGGAAGGTAGAATTTTACTTCAACCGCATGAATTTGATTTTGTTGAGAAATGTAGGGAGGAGATAGATTATATCAGCGACTCTTTGAAACCAGGTCAGACAATCGAGTTAAAATTTGATAAAGAGATCATAAATATTTATTCAGACCTCACTCTTATAAAGAACATTTTAATAAACCTACTTTCGAATGCCAGTAAATATTCAGCTCATGGAAAGCAAATACTTGTCCATATTAAAGATGATAGATTAAACTTTAACATAAAGATCTCTGATCAAGGTATTGGAATACCAGAAGGGGATCATAAGTATATGTTCGATCGCTTCTTCAGAGCTTCCAATGCGATAAATATTCAAGGAACTGGGCTTGGTTTGAATATTGTCAAAAGTTATGTCGACCTACTTGGAGGAGAGATCAGTTTTGTCAGTAATGTCGATAATGGAAGTACATTTGAAATTAAGTTACCGAAAAAATATATCGATCAGCATGAATAAAATAGTATTGATAGAGGACAACAACGACATGCGTGAAAATATTCAGGAGATCCTGGAATTAGACGGATACCAAGTGTTTACCGCAGAGAATGGCAAACGAGGGGTGGAAATGATAAGACAAGAGAGTCCGGACCTGATCATCTGTGATATCATGATGCCGGAGCTCGATGGATATGGAGTTTTGCAGATCATTGCTAAGGACGAAAGAACATCGAGGATCCCATTCATTTTTCTTACAGCAAAAGCCGAGAAGTCAGATTTTCGGAGAGGTATGAATCTTGGAGCCGATGACTATCTGACCAAACCATTTGAAGATGTTGAACTTTTGAAAGCTGTAGAGATAAGAATCAATCGAAATGAAAGCCTGAAGAAAGATGTTTCACGAGATACTAAAGGAGTAAAACAATTTTTGCACAGCAGTAAAGAGAATTTTCACTTAAGCGAGCTATCAGATGACTACATATCCAAGCTCTACAAAAAGAAAGAAGTGATATTCGAAGCGGGAAAAACTGCCTATTATTTATACTTTGTCCAAAAAGGCAAAGTGAAGATCTCGAAGCTTAATGAAGATGGTAAAGAATATATAATGAATGTATATGGTCCAGGAGATTTTTTCGGATACCAGGCATTGCTTTCAGGAGAAAATTATTTTGAAACAGCAGAGGCTATAGAAGAATCTGAAGTGCTATCGATCCTTAAAAGCGATTTTTTACTCTTGATCCATGCAAATGAGCAGCTTTCAAAGAAATTCATTCAGCTTTTAACACACGAGCTTAAAGAAGCTGAATCCCGACTGATACATCTGGCCTATAATTCAGTCCGCAAACGAGTGGCTGAAAGTTTGATCATGTTGGATAAAAAGTACAATAGGGATAAGTTGTATCCTTATAGTCTGAGCATTTTACGTGAAGATCTGGCTTCTATCGTAGGCACTGCAAAAGAATCTGTAATTCGAACTCTATCGGACCTTAAGGATGAGGGGGTGATAAACATAGAATCTGGAAAGATCACAATCTTGGACCCCGATCTTTTAGCGGATATTCCTGGGTAAAAAAAGCCGGCCCACAAATATGTGAGCCGGGGACTTAAATTAATATCTGTAATATTCAGGTTTATAAGGACCTTCCTTCGGAATGCCCACATATTTCGATTGTTCATCCGTCATTTCCTCTAAATCCACACCGATCTTTTTCAGGTGAAGTCTGGCAACTTTTTCGTCCAAATGCTTTGGAAGAACATAAACCTCGTTTTTGTACTGGTTAGTATTATTCCATAATTCCATTTGCGCTAAAACCTGGTTTGTAAAACTATTTGACATTACAAATGATGGATGACCAGTTGCACAACCGAGATTTACCAATCTACCCTCAGCAAGAAGAATAATATCTTTACCATCGATGGTATACATATCAACCTGAGGTTTGATGGTATCTTTAGAATCACCGTGATTTGTATTTAACCAGGCGACATCGATCTCATTATCGAAGTGCCCGATATTGCAAACAATGGTTTTATCTTTCATCGATCTGAAATGGTCACCACCGATAACATCTTTATTACCGGTTGCGGTAACAATGATATCAGCTTGCTTCACCGCATCTTTCATTTTCTTTACAGCGAAACCATCCATTGCAGCCTGAAGGGCACAAATTGGATCGATCTCAGTGACGATGACCCTTGCTCCGGCGCCTCTTAAGGATTGAGCTGATCCTTTTCCAACATCACCATATCCGGCAACAACAGCTACTTTACCTGCCATCATGATATCTGTTGCTCTTCTGATCGCATCGACGCAAGATTCCTTGCAGCCATACTTGTTATCAAATTTTGATTTTGTAACCGAGTCGTTCACATTGATCGCAGGAACCGGAAGAGTTCCATTTTCCTGACGCTCATAAAGTCTGTGAACACCTGTGGTAGTTTCTTCAGAAATACCTTTGATAGCTTCAACTAATTCAGGGTATTTGTCGAGGACGATATTGGTAAGGTCACCACCGTCATCAAGTATCATATTCAAGGCTTCATTGTTCTCACCAAAGAATAGAGTCTGTTCGATACACCAATCATACTCTTCTTCTGTCATTCCTTTCCAAGCGTAGACCGGGACACCTGCTTTAGCGATAGCAGCGGCAGCGTGATCCTGAGTTGAAAAGATGTTGCAAGAAGACCACTGTACATCTGCTCCTAACTCTACTAATGTTTCTATTAGAACCGCAGTTTGAATGGTCATATGAAGACAACCCGCTACTCGAGCACCTTTCAATGGTTTTTTATTTCCATATTCTTCTCTCAGGGCCATTAATCCGGGCATTTCTGCCTCTGCAAGTGTAATTTCCTTTCTACCCCAGTCGGCTAAGGTGATATCCTTTACCTTGTATGGTAATTTTTTATCCGTTTGAATCATTTATATACTTTTAATTTTTAAAATCAGTGCAAAATTACACTATACAAACGTCAAAGCCAATTCTAAAGTTCTGAAATGTAGCAAATAGAGTAACCGTATTTTTGATTGTTGAATACTTAATTTGAATATAAAATGCACATTGTCGATATTTCTTTAAAGTTTTCAAAGGAGATATGCCAGCTAAGTTGAGTGTTAATATCAATAAGATCGCTTTACTGAGGAATGCCCGGGGAGCGAATATTCCAGATCTACTCCAATTCGCGAAGGATTGTGAGGAGTTTGGTGCTGATGGAATTACAGTTCACCCGCGGCCAGATGAGAGACACGTGCGGTACGATGATGTATTTGATTTGAAAAAGATCGTAACAACAGAGTTCAACATTGAAGGCTATCCATCTGATAAATTCATCAAGATGGTGCTTGAAGTGCAGCCTGATCAAGTGACCCTGGTACCCGATCCTCCTGAAGCACTAACATCGGATGAGGGTTGGGATACTATCAAGCATTTTGATTTTCTGAGTAGGGTAGTAGATAAGTTTAAAAATAAGAACATCCGTGTGTCATTGTTCATGGGTAATGATGAAGATAAAATTACAGCTGTAAAAGACATTGGTTGTGATAGGATCGAATTGTATACAGGACCATATGCAGCGCAATATGATAAAGAAAAGGAAGAGGCAATAACTCTATACAGGAATTCCGCATTACTCGCTAGCAAGTTAGGATTAGGGGTGAATGCAGGTCATGATCTTAATCTGTATAATCTTAAGTACTTTTCTAAGCAGATACCGGGATTACTCGAAGTTTCAATAGGTCATGCATTGGTGAAGGACTGTTTATATTATGGGTTAGAAAATACCATTCAGATGTATAAAATCCTTTTATGAAAGCAGTCAGAAAAATATGGGCACTTTTCGGCGCTGTTATTTTCATCGTTACTATCTTGGTATTTGCGCCGATGGTTGTGCTTTTTAAGATCATCGGAGGGAAACCGCAGGAATGGTTCATTAAAAAAAGCTATTACTATATCCCAAGAATTCTTTTTACGCCATGCTTTATAACATTCGAAACTTATGGATTAGATAATATCGATATAAATGAAAAATACATAATCGTTAGTAATCATAAGTCATTGTTAGACATTTTTGCCAATCCGGCATGTAGCCCATTCCCATTTAAATTTCTTGCTAAGGACGAGATCAGAAGGATACCATTTGTGGGTTGGGTAGCTTCTAATTTCTGTGTTTTTGTAAAACGAAGAGATAAGATATCACGTGGAATAGTTCTTACCCATTTGAAGGAGGCTCTTGCAAACGGTACTTCGATCTTAGTTTACCCGGAAGGCACCAGGAATAGATCAGAAAAACCTCTTTTGCCTTTTTATGATGGTGCATTTCGCTTAGCAATTGAGACCGGTACTCCAATTGCAATCCAAACTTTACTGAATACCGATAATTTTAATGCTGCAGACAAAGCATTAGATTTGCATCCCGGAAAGGTTAAATGTAGTTGGAGTCCTCCTATCGATACATCAGCATTGACTATTGATGATCTTCCTTTTCTTAAGGAGCGTGTTACAAGAATTATGATCGAGGAGTTAGAGAGTTATCATAGTGAAAAGACATCTCACCCCGACACATCTATTTCACTAAAATAGTTTGACTCAGATCTTTATTATTATCTCCTGAAACTTTTACAAGGTATAGGCCGGAGTTTGCATTGTTTAGATCTACTGTGATCAGTCTATTGTCTATTCTATCATAATGTTTAGAGAGGATATTCTTTCCAGTTATTGAAAAGATCTGGACAGTTGCGAAATGTTCATCACCAGCAAATTCAATATTCAGATCCTGACCTCCATCGATAAGACTAGGATAAACTCTGGCAAAATTATAGCTTGCTGGCATAGCGCTTACTTTTTTTGATTCTGTGATGGTTTCTGTGCCATTATCATTTTTAATTTTTAATCGGTAAAATAGGTCTATATCATTCTTCGGAAATAAATCTGGAAATTCATATTCCAGCAGATGAAAGTTACTGCTGTCTAATTCGATGCGACCGATCTGTGAAAAGTCCCTATCGTTTTCTGATCTTTCTATGATGTATCCGATCTTATTATCCGGGATGTTTACATCCCAACTTGTTTCTACGATATTGTCTTGTCTTGTTGCACTAAAAGAAACGTCATCTAAAGCAAGCGGCCAGAAGCCAACCTCATTAAACAAACCAAAATTCTCAATGCAATCCGATTGACTTCCTGACGTGAACGTTACATAGTTGAGATTAGGTGTTGTAAGTGTATATTGAGCCGGAGCAGTAGTCGTATCGATCTCCATAATGTAGCTTGCTGGATACTGAGCATACTTAATGATAAGTTGAGGTATTTTATTCGTATCGCTGTCATCATTTTCATAGCTATGAGCCTCTCTCTCCTGATCGGTTCCTGTAACTCCAAAAGCGAGAGGATTACCGGATTGCCATCCTGGTCGGTTTATCACTTGTTGCACTATACTGGTGAGATCTGGTGAAGTGTATACGTCGTCATCATTCCATCCTGGTGTATTTGTCCAACTTACAGACGATGTATACGACCTGCTGCTTACATCAGAGTTTGTATTTGAATATGTAACGGCACTATCCACATTTTCAGCTTGAATATTCAGGGTAGTAGAGCCGGATTCATCTGATCTTGCAGTAAATATGATAAATGCACTATCGATAATGGCACCTTGAGGTATATTGATATTTTGAAATCTAAGTCCAATAATCGTACTGGAACCACCATCTTCTGAGAGGTCGAGATCGATACTGGTTAAATCCATAGACCCACCATCACCAATATCCTCCTCAGCGTCATCTGATCCCATGTTAATTTTTCTTGAGATGCTTTTTAGGTTATCGTTCGGTGTATAAGAAAATTTACCGCTTCCATTTGAAGTTGCTGTCGAAACTAGTGGATCACCACCATCTATTAACCCATTAGCATTCAGATCTCTGAAAATATTGACATCTACACTTGAGATACCTATATCTCCACCGTCCATTGTCCCATTTGATGGAAAGTAATCATAGAAGACATAACCAGAGATAGTGTTTGGTGTAGTATTTGGGCATGAAACAGTTATATATGCTGTTGCGGTATCACATAAACTTTGTCCATCACAAACAACATAATCGAATGAATCAACGCCAATATAAGCGATGTTGGGAGAGTAAGTTATTGCTCCTGTTGTTGCATTTATGCTGGTAATTGAACCGTTTGATGGTCCCGCTCCTATGATCGAAGTAGAAGAATTTACGATGTCATCATTAGCATCCTTATCATTGGCCAGAACATCGATGATCACATCTGTGCCCTGATCTGTGAAAGTGGTATCGTCGAACGCAATCGGAGGACAGTAAGGTAAAAAAGCCAGATATGCAACGAAATCGGTAGACGTAAACCAATAAGTGTTGATCAGCTTTTTATCTCCAACACTGCTTCCAGAACATCCGGCACCTGCTGAACCCCAGGCATGACAAGGTGCTACACAACCTACAGTAGTATTAGCACCACCACCGAGATTAGTATCGTCATATCTCAAGTTTGGCCTTGGCTTAGGCGGTCGAATAATATCTACAATAAATCCATAAGGGTTACATTCGGCATCCCATATTGGAAAATTTGTTAATCCGGTCACGACAGTACTTTCAAGTCTGATATTCTGATTTGGTGTTACCGTTGCTCCAAAATTATCTTTCCCATTCCAATAGAAACAGTTAGGTCCTTTATCTACTTGCTGAACAATAAGCACATCCTCTGTTCCTGCTTGATATCCATTCGTTCCATTGAGATCTATGACAACTTGAGCCGTTGCAGCTTTGGAATAGTTCACCTGTATACAGTAAGAAGTATCGCAACCTACTATTGTTGGAGTACTACCAAGCGTTGTGGTGAGATTCCCTGTTGGGAAAATGGTACTATCAGGATCGTTTAAGAAGAGTTTGTATTCCGGGACGTATGCAATAGAAGCAATGGACATTCTATCGACAGGGAAGTTATTTGTGTTGGCAACTCCGAAACTATTGCAGTTGATAAAAAATTCAAATGGTTGGAAACCATTTAGATCTAATCTTGAAACGATACTATCTGTTGTATATACATAGATCATTCCATTGAAAGGAGTTGTAAAGCTACCGCTACTCATGGACCATGATTGTGAGTGTACTCTACCCGGCACAGCCGCCGCGGTAATGCTGCTTCCAACTGTGATGTCCCACAAGTCTATATAACAAGAAGTGGTGTTCTTTATATTGGGATCGTTATAATTATATTCAATATAGTAAGCTCCGTTCATGGTAGGATTATAAATGTCTGGAGTATAACCTCCGGCGCTCAAAGGAAGTGGACCAGCAACAGCTTGTGCATGATTTGCGATGTATCCGGCTCCTGATCCTGGTATTGCAGTTGGACCGTGAACAACGGTTCCTGTAGGATCTTTCAACCTATAATAAACGGAATTTGACTGATTCTCCTGAAACCCCAGATAGATAGTTTCTGTAGTAAAATCTTTTACTTCAATATAAATACGCAAGTCATCGCCTTCATCGTATCCTGCAAAGTTGATGTCTGCCCTATTTGGTACAAGAGTAGAAACATCTGTAGCTACCGGAGACATTTCCTTTGTTCCTTCAGCTTTTATAGCGTGAGGTAACAAGGTGCTACCTATAATCAACCATATTAGTAATTTTCTTTTCATCCGTCGTCAAGTCATAAACACAAAAAATCAAGGTTGAAATCTTCAACCCTGATCTAAAATTCATTATCATTTATCTCCTCACATGAAATTGTTTCGATATCGCACTTTGCCTATCAAAAGCATGTAGGATATAGATACCTGGATTCAATTCAGGTAGATCAAGATCTACCGAAGTTGGATAGTCAACGAATCGACTTTCTTCATAAACTAGCTGTCCATCTATACTGAACACCTGAAAAACAATTCCCGGGTTACCAATTCTTGGAACCTTAACAGTAAATGGGCTATAAGTTGAAACTGCCCCAGGTGGATTAATTATCATCGTTGCCGGATTGGTGGTAACACCTTCGACAAAAACGATATCGCTATAAGTAATAACACCTTGGTTATCTATCATTCTTAGTCTGTAATAATTGTCATTGTTGGTTGGGCTGTTGTCTAAAAGAGTGTAGTCCAATCTTTGCGTCGAATTTCCTGAACCATCTACAGTTCCTATTGAAAAGAAATCTGCCCCGTTAGATGATCTTTCGATGGTGTAATACATGTTGTTAACCTCGACGTTCGATCCCCACGAGAGCAAAATATCAGTACCTCTTTTATCTGCCGAAAAGTACCTAAGACTGACATCTGCAGAGGCAATATTTATTGATGCAAGTCCGAATACAAAAAGTGCAATTAAAATCTTAAAAGTTTTCATGTCTTGTAATATTAGCAATTAAACAAATATAAAATATAAAGATGTTTACGCTAAGATTTACAAGAGGTTACAAAAAAGTATAATATGATCTTTAAAACAGACTGAGTGAGATATAAGAATCTGAGAATCTTATAAATAGATCTGAACTAGTTCTCTGTTTCTGCGACCGGTTCCATGTAAGTTTCTATAGGTGGGCAGGTGCATACAAGGTTTCTGTCACCATAAGAATTGTCAACCCTGGATACCGATGGCCAAAATTTATTCTGGCTTACCCAGGCTAATGGGATCAAAGCCTTTTTTGTAGAGTAGGGATAATCCCATTGTTCATTGATCATCACTTCTAATGTGTGGGGTGCGTTTTTCAGAACATTAGAATCTGCAGGGAATTCTCCTTTTTCAATTTCTTCAATTTCTTTCCTGATCTCGATCATGGCGTCACAAAAGCGATCGATCTGTGCTTTGTCTTCACTTTCAGTAGGTTCGATCATCATTGTTCCCGGTACAGGCCATGAAATAGTTGGAGCATGAAAGCCATAATCCATCAATCTCTTTGCAATATCGTCGACATCGATACTTAATTTATGCTTAAAAGGACGCATATCGAGAATGAGCTCGTGTGCCACTCGTGAATTTTCTTTTCCGACATATAATATGTCATAGTGATCTTCCAAACGGGATTTTATATAATTTGCATTGAGTATGGCAACCTGAGTGCACTTCTTCATTCCTTCAGCACCTAGCATTTTAATGTAACCGTAAGAAACGATCAACACGCTCGCGCTTCCATAAGGAGCAGATGAAACAGGAAATCTGTTTGTTCGTGTGCTATCACCATAGGTAGTACTCGGTAAAAAAGGTGTTAAATGCTCTGCGACGCAAATTGGTCCAACTCCGGGCCCGCCTCCACCATGAGGAATCCCAAATGTTTTATGGAGATTGAGATGACAAACATCAGCTCCAATAATTGAGGGATTGGTAATTCCAACCTGGGCATTCATATTAGCTCCATCCATGTATACTTGACCACCGTTATCATGAATAAGTTTGCAAACCTCCATTATATGATGTTCAAATACACCATGAGTAGATGGATAAGTGATCATCAATGCACAAAGTGAATCTTTATGTTTTCCAACTTGCTCACTGAGGTGTTCCATGCTGATATTGCCATACTTATCGCACTGGACGACAACAACCTTACACCCAGCGATCACTGCACTCGCAGGATTTGTACCATGTGCCGAAGAAGGGATCAGTATCACGTTTCTATGCCCCTCACCAATCGATTCCTGATATTCCCTAATGGTGATCAGGCCGCTATATTCGCCTTGAGCTCCGGAGTTTGGTTGAAGTGAACATGCATCAAATCCTGTGATCGCTGCAAGATCTTTCTCAAGATCGAGTATCATTTCCTGATAGCCGGCAAATTGTGATTCAGGAGCAAACGGATGAATATTCGCAAACTCTGACCAACTGATGGGTTCTAGCTCTGCAGCAGCATTCAATTTCATGGTGCAGGACCCTAAAGGGATCATCGATTTTGTTAGTGACAGGTCCTTATTCTCCAGCTCTTTGATATATCTCATCAATTCAGTCTCAGAATGGTGCGTATTGAAAACAGGATGCGTTAAATATTCTGATTCTCTCTTTAGTTCATCCGGTATTGAATACCCATTCATTTCAAATTTAACCAGGTCAACACCTTGAAACCTTGCAAATATTTTAATGATCTTTTCAAGATCTTCCACTGCTGTAGTCTGATCAACTGAAATAGAGACATGGTTTTCGTTGTAGCGAAAATTAAGTTTACTTCCTTCAGCCATAGATCGAACTGCAGGAATATCATCCTCCTTGAGTTCGTATGTAAGCGTATCGAAATAATTAGAATTGACAGGATCACTTCCGACCTTGTTTAAATTGTGTTTTAAGATCGATGCTTTAGAGTATATAGATTCAGCTATGCTTTTGAGTCCGCCTGCGCCATGATAAACGGCATACATTCCGGCCATAATGGCCAGTAAAGCTTGAGCGGTACATATGTTTGAAGTTGCTTTTTCTCGTCTAATATGTTGTTCCCTTGTTTGAAGAGCCATACGCAGAGCTTTTTTCCCATGTGCGTCCTTTGAAACGCCTATTATTCTTCCGGGAATAAGCCTTTTGAACTCTTCGGTAGTGCTAAAATATGCTGCATGTGGTCCGCCGAAACCCATTGGCACACCAAATCTTTGAGTATTACCTACAGCACAATCAGCTCCTAGTTCTGCTGGAGATTTTAGTAGGCACAAACTGAGGAGATCTGCAGCCATGATCACACTAATCCCCAATGATTTAGCCGTTTGTATTATCGGTCCATAAGATGAAATTTCTCCTTCTACATCAGGATATTGCAGCAGAATTGCAAAGTAACTATCATCAATCTCCGAGCCATCATTGGAAACAATGACATCGATACCTAGTGGTTTGGCTTTACCTTTAACGACATCGATGGTTTGTGGGAAGCATTTCGAACTCACCATGATTTTGTTAGCTACAACCGATCTTCTGTTTTTGTGGTTGTAGAACATCAACATCGCTTCAGCTGCCGCAGTACCTTCATCCAGCAATGAAGAATTTGCAATTGGCATACCGGTGAGATCGCTCACCATGGTTTGAAAATTTAATAATGCCTCAAGACGACCCTGAGAAATTTCTGCTTGATAAGGAGTATACTGCGTATACCAACCAGGATTTTCGAGAATATTTCTTCGGATGACAGCCGGAGTAATTGTATTATAATATCCCTGCCCGATGAAAGATTTACAGACTTCATTTTTGAAACCAATCGTTTCCATATGCTGCAGAAACTGATGCTCTGTCATGGGATCTTTCAGGTTCAAATCGTTTTTTATGTAAATATCCGATGGAACAGTTTGACCTATCAGTTCTTCTAAAGAAGAAACCCCAACAAATTCCAACATTTGTTTGATCTCGTCATTGCTTGGACCGATATGTCTGTCCTGAAATTTATCTGTGTTTAATGTTAACATTGACTTTTGCTTCTGAATTATTGCGCAAAATTACTCAAAGAAGCGTTTTCCAGCTTCAGAAATCCTAACATAATGTTGAGAAAAAAGTTCTCTAAAGCTGTTTAGCATTAGATCGGTACTTGTTTAACAATAAATGGTACCATATCTGCATTATAATGGATCAATTAAAGCTAATTCCTATCTTTGCGGCTTATTAGTAATTATGAGAAAAGCATTAATAATAGTTCTGTTATTCCTGTTTGCGATACCGTTTTTATCAAGATCGCAAGACGAGAAAGCTAAGCTGGTGCAGCTTTCAGGTTTTGTAATGACATCTGACAGTTTAATGGGAATACCTTATTGCCATATATATATTCAAAACGGAGGCAGTGGAACAGTATCTGATTTCGATGGTTATTTTTCATTCGTTGCTAAGACAAGGGACACCATTGTTTTTTCAGCTGTTGGTTTTGAGGATGACATCTATATAGTACCAACTAAATTGAAGGGCGATAAATATTCTGTCATTAAACTTATGACAGAGGACACTGTATTTTTGCCTGAGACTATAATTTACCCGTGGCCTTCCAAGGAGTTCTTCAGGAACGCTTTTCTATCAGCTGATGTCCCGGACGATGCTTTAGAAAAAGCAAGGAAGAATTTGGAGCGTGAAAGACTTAAGGAACTTGGAGAAGCAATGGTAATGGATGCTGATGAGAATACTGACTACCATTTCAGAGAAAACGCAAAAGAATTTTATTATGCGGGTCAGGTTCCACCTATGAATATTTTTAATCCTTTGGCTTGGGCAGAGTTCTTTAAAGCATGGAAGAATGGAGATTTTAAATCAAATAAGTAAAAAAGCAATTAATAACCGGATATCATGGCAAGACTGATCGCAATAGATTATGGAAGTAAGAGATGCGGTATTGCTGTTACAGATCCGTTGCAGATCATAGCAACTGCTTTAGAC
>JABDMM010000124.1 GCA_013001465.1 Chitinophagales bacterium
ACATGAAGAGAGTGAGATCGATCATTACCTTAGTCATGGCACCGAGAGCCATGCAGAGGCACTCTCCTATTTTCCGGAAGTGGAAGAATTCAACCTCGGGCCCCAAGAGTACCTGGATCATATACGAAAACTGAAGGGAGCTGTTGATATCCCCGTCATTGGCAGTCTGAACGGTATAAGCGTTGGTGGATGGGTGAAATATGCCAAGCTGATCGAAGAGGCCGGGGCAGATGGTTTAGAGTTAAATGTGTATTATGTTGCCGCTAACCCAGAACTGAGCAGTTCAGATGTAGAACAAATGTATATAGATGTGCTCAAGGAAGTAAAGAAAAGCATCAGCATTCCTGTAGGAATCAAACTAAGTCCATACTTTACGTCCATGGCGAACATGGCTAAACGACTGGATGAGTCCGGAGCGGATGCCCTTGTTATGTTCAATAGGTTTTACCAGCCCGATCTTGATCTCGATAGCCTGGAGGTTGTACCTAACCTCGTACTTAGTACCAGCTGGGAGTTACGATTACCCCTCCGCTGGATAGCGATATTATATGGAAAGATCAAAGCAAGCATGGCAGCCACAAGCGGGGTGCATAGCCACGAAGATGTGCTCAAGGTTATGATGGCTGGAGGTGACATCGCTATGATATGTTCGGAACTATTGAAAAATGGGACAAAACGAATTCCACAAATTCTGGAGGATATGAAGAATTGGATGGAAGAGCACGAATATGATTCAGTGTCTATGATGAAAGGCAGCATGAGCCAAAAATCTATTGCAGAACCTGCAGCATTCGAACGAGCTAATTATATGAAGACATTGCAGAGCTACAAAACCCACGCATAACACACAACCTCCTCGTTTGATTTCAAATTTTTGAAACTAAACGATCTTATTTATATGATATGGGAATGGGTCAGGAAAAGTCCTTCTTCTTTAGATCCCAATAATTGGGCTCCAGTTCATCCGTAAGCTGATTCCAATAATCCGGGGTCACGTGCTTTCCATCAGGAGTACGAAGGATTCGCTGATAAACAGCAATTACAGGATTAAATACAATATCGGTAACGCCCACAGTATAAGTTGTAGGGGGCGGCTCTTCTCCTTCCTTCACTTTAACAACATCAGCCGCAAATTTCACCTCGAAACCATTCAACTCCAGCAAAGCTTTTAGAAAATTTACACGATCCATGCTGGTAGCGCTCTCAACCACGGTACATCTTACACCCTCCAATTCCTTAACGATATGTTTTCCATGCTCTAAACTCATAGTACTTAAATTACTAAGCTTAATGAATAAATGTACTCATATATCTGACTGGCAAACCCAACCATAATTATACCGATCACACAAATGACCAAACCGACTCTCATCATCCCGTCAGATTTAAATGTTTGTATCGGTGACTCACTTTTATTGATAAACATTGCTTTTACAACCAATAGATAATAATACAATGAAATAGTAACATTAATAGCACCGATCAAAACCAGCCCATAATACCCTCCACTAGCTGCTGATGTAAAAAGGAAGAATTTCCCAAAAAATCCGGCTACAGGTGGAATACCAGCAAGGCTGAATAAGGCGATCATCATAACGAGGCTCAATTTGGGGTTGGTTTTATACAAGCCGTTGAAATCGGAGATCAACTCTTTACCACTGGCATTGGATATGCTGGCAATTACACCAAATGCTGCCAGGTTGGAGAAAGCATAGATCAACACAAAATAAACTACCGCAGTCATCCCGGCCTGATCACCGCCGATCACTCCCATAAAAATAAAACCCGCCTGAGCGATAGAAGAAAATGCCAGGAAGCGTTTTAAGTTCTGCTGACGAATGGCAAACAAATTACCTATGGTCATAGTTAAAACAGCAGTCGCATAGATGATCCAAACCCATTCGCCCTGGTTTGTCTTAAACACAGTTAGCAGTACGATCATTAAAATAAATACTGCAGCTCCCTTAGATATTACAGACAAAAAAGAAGTTACATTAACCGGAGCTCCTTCGTAGACATCCGCCGTCCATAAATGAAAAGGTACGATCGAGATCTTAAAAGCAAGACCTGAAAAGAAAAATATCATTCCAAGGGTAGCCAGGCTACCTGAACTAAGTTCAGTAAAATACAGCGTACCATTTATCCCATATATGATGGAAACACCAAAAACAGATATCCCGGTAGCAAATGCAGAAAGCAGGATCAATTTTATTCCTGCTTCGGCTGATTTATTGTTAAACTGTTCAAAAGCTGCTAATGCTGCAACTGGAATTGTCGCTAATTCAAGACCGATCATCAGCATAAGAAAATTACCCGACGAGATCATGAAATTCATTCCTATCAGCGATGCAACGACCAATAAATAAAACTCGCTTATCTTATCCTGGTTTATAGGTTTTCTGAGCCATTCTGCTGATTGAAGGAAAACAATAAACACACCCAGGTTTAGAATGTTCTTCATTAAAATCGTGAGATCCGTATTCTTATACATTCCACCAAACAAAACACCTGTTTGGGAAGGCAAGAAACCGATAACGGTTACAATTCCGAATAAGAATGTCGAAAACCCAATCACTTTGCTTTTGTTCTTTGTGCTGAAGTTCAATTCTGATATCATGATGATTATCAAAACTATCGTTAACAGCACTTCGTGTTGCATGATCAGGAATTGGTTCAGTTGCATTACTCCAGCATATTTTTATTAACTAAATACATCCAATTTATCGATGATCGGAGTTAGACTCTCCCAAGTCATATCGCTTAACCACAACGGTGCGACGCCCATAGCCACGATAGCAATAATCAGAGAAACCACACTGATTCTCTCAAACCAGCTTGAATCCTTGATGTTTTCGTGTTCTTCATTTTTAAAAGGGCCCATGAGCATAGCGCCTACAACTCTCAAAATATAGACTGCAGTTACTACTATAGAGGCACAAGCAACTATAGTAACAACCCGATGAAATGTGTCTGAATGCTGGAAAGCACCTACAAAAATGGTCATCTCGGCAACAAATCCGCTTAAACCAGGGAGTCCGAGAGAAGCCAATCCGGCTATCACATAACTAACCGATAGAAAAGGTATCGCTTTCATCAGTCCACCCATTTCATTTACCATTCTTGTATGTGTCCTGCTATATATCATACCTATCAGGGCGAAGAAAAGGGCTGTCATCAAGCCATGGGATATCATTTGCAATATCGCCCCGTTCATTGCAGTTTGATTTATCATGAGCAGAGCAAACAAAACGAGTCCACAGTGGCTCACCGAAGAATATGCATTTATATACTTCAGGTCCTTCTGCATGATAGCTCCGAATGCTCCATAGATCACGCTTATAGACGTTAGAATGATAAAAAACCAAGCCATTTCATTGGTAGCTTCTGGCATTAAAAACATCGCTACTCTAAAACAACCATAGCCTCCAAGTTTCATTAGTACGCCAGCATGTAACATAGAGACAGCAGTTGGTGCAGAAGCATGCCCGTCAGGTGACCAGGTATGAAACGGAAACAAAGCGCCCAAGACACCAAACCCCACAAAAGTTAAGGGAAAGAAGAAGCGTTGCGCTTCGATAGGAATGTTAACCTTCGCAATTTCGAGAATGTTAAATGTAAGCGGACCGCCATCTATGGAAGAATTGAAGTACAGGCCTAAAATACCGACCAGTATAAACGCAGACCCGGCCATTAACATCAATGTTAGTTTCATGGCGGAATATTCTTTCGGACCGGTACCCCAAATTCCGATAAGCAAATACATAGGGATAACCGCTACTTCATAAAACAAGAACATGGTAAACAGATCTATGGATATGAAAAAGCCAAAAACTCCGGAAGATAATATGATCAGGGAGATAAAAAATTCCTTTGTGAGATAATCGACCTGCCAGGAGGCAAATATACCGGCAAAAATCACGATCGCTGTGAGCGCAATCATCGCAACCGAGATACCGTCAACACCAATTGCATAATGTATCCCAAGGCTTTTAAACCAGGTGACATCATACATAAAAAGCATCGGCGCATCGTTTCCGGCTTTTCGCTCCAATAGATATAGCACTACGAGCACCGCTGCCAGGATCAACTGTATAACCATTCCTGAAGCCGCTACCCACCTCACATTACTCTTACTCCTGACCAACATGATCGCTGCACAGGTCAGAATAGGTATTAAAACAAATAAACTTAGAAAGCTCATCTCAATTTGAATAAAAGTAAACGAAAACAATCGTCAGCGTAATCACGCCAGCCATAAAATAAAAAGCATACTGTTGCACTTGCCCGCTTTGAAAACCTTTGATCCTTTCGGAAACAAAATTCACAAAAGACCCAACGAGATTAACTGTACCATCAACTATATGCCTGTCAAACCAGGCAATGGGTTCAGATATATATTTGAAAATCACCTGTCTTGTCATGAACAGATATATTTCGTCGATATAAAATTTATTATAAGCGGACTTATACAATATACCCAGTGAAGCAGCCAGCGATGAGGCCCGGTCGTTTTCTGACTTGTATAACCAGGCAGCCACAAAAATTCCGATCAATGCAACAGCAATCGATGGAATTGCAATATTCCAGTGAATATGGGAAGTAAATGTCTCCCCGGTTGAAGTAACAAAATGTGAAAAAGGAATAAACCCGGCTCCGAATGCTCCCGCAGCTAATATGATCAGGGGTAGTGTCATCGAAAGTGGAGCTTCATGCGGTTCGTGCTCGTAATTCCTGTTCTTACCCCAAAACACGCTGAAATATAAACGAAACATATAAAAAGCGGTCAAACCTGCAACCAACCATTCGATCGCAAAAAGGATCTTGTTAGCTTCGAATGCAGCGACCAAGATCTCATCTTTACTAAAGAAGCCTGAAAAGGGTGGAATTCCTGCTATAGCAAGACAAGCGACTAAAAATGTTATATGAGTGATCGGCAGGGATTTCCTTAGACCGCCCATTTCCGTCATTACATTACTATGCACAGCATGAATGATAGCCCCTGCACCCAGGAATAAAAGCGCTTTAAAAAAGGCATGTGTAAACAAATGAAACATTGAGGCAGTAAAACCAAGGCTATCTTCGATCAGGTAGCCTGAAACTCCAAGCGCCAGCATCATATATCCGATCTGAGACATGGTAGAATAAGCCAATACGCGCTTAATATCGATTTGTGTACAAGCGATGATTGCAGCGAATAAAGAAGAAAACCCACCTACCCAGGCTACAACAGTTAAAGAACCCGGAACGACAAGAGAAAAAACAGGAAACAAGCGTGCTACTAGATAAACTCCGGCAACGACCATGGTAGCCGCATGTATTAACGCAGACACAGGGGTTGGACCTTCCATGGCGTCTGGAAGCCAAACGTGTAATGGGAACATCGCCGATTTACCGGCACCTCCAATGAAAATGAGTAAGGTTGCCCATGTTATTGCTGAAAGCCCGATAAACGAAGAAGTAACATTGCCGAGCGTTGCCAGCCCTTCAGCGCTAGTAATTATGCTAAAATCGAATGTTCCTGTTTGAAATGATAAGATCAGTATACCGACCAGGAAGCCGAGATCTGCGAATCTTGTTACGATAAAAGCTTTCTTGGAAGCGGCTACTGCAGATGGCTTTGTATAATAATACCCGATCAATAAGTAAGATGACACTCCTACCAGCTCCCAGAACATGTACATCTGAAATATATTGGAAGCCAGCACCAGGCCAAGCATTGAAAAACTAAACAGGGACAAGACGGAATAAAAACGGGAAAATCCTGTTTCACCCTTCATATAGCCCAGGCTGTAAACATGAACCATCAGGGAGATGAATGTTATAACGACAAGCATCATCACTGAGATCGGATCGAGCAAAACGCCCATATCTATATACAAGGTATCCGTAAATCTTAGCCAGGTATGATTTGAAGCAATAATTTTCTGAAAAACTCCATCAACTGCTCCATCCACAAGGAAATATCGGTAAGCTGTGAAAATTGAAAGGCATGCAGAAACTGTCAAGGACAACACTCCTGTGATCCCGGATACGATAGGCTTTACTTTCCCACCCAGAAGTCCGATAAGGACAAAAGTAATGAGGGGCAACAAAGGTATCCATATAGTATAGCTATAATCCATGAGTGTCAGTACTTCATTTTATTTACTTCTTCCACTTCCACAGTATTGATGTTTCTGTAGAGATTTATAAATATAGCGACAGCCACTGCTGCTTCAGACGCAGCGACAGCGATTACGAACAAAGAGAAAAAATGCCCTTCAAGCGCTTCAGGATAGAGATACTTGTTGAAAGCAAGTAAATTTATATTCACGGCATTTAGTATCAGTTCTATAGAGATCAGAATTGTGATCAGGTTGCTCCTTGTGAGAAAACCATATACACCTATAAAAAACAGAAGGGTGCTTAAGGTTAGCCAATGGGTTAAAGGTATAGCTTCGATCAAGATGGTAGATTTTCTTTTCTTTTAGCAATAACAATAACAGCTATCATAGCTGTAAGTAGTAACACGCTTATCAATTCAAATGGCAGCACATATCCACCCTCTCCGAAACCAAGCATCTTGGTTCCAATGTTATCCATAGTGGTGATTGGTTCCACATTTGACGCCTCAGGAAACGGATGGTTCCATATTGTGAGCAGGCATGCTCCGGCACCTACCATAGTTCCCAAAGCTGACATCAACATTTTATTCAGCGATGGTTTTTTCAAACGATGCTCGATGTGATGGGTCAATAAAATGGAAAAGATGATAAGCACCACAATTCCACCGATATAAACAATGATTTGCACCGCTGCGAGAAAAAAGAAACCCAACAAAAAATACAAGGCAGCAATGGAAGATAAGGCGAAGAGTAAAAATACTGCTGCACGCAAGATCCTCCTTCCGGTAACTGCCAGAACGCCACTTACGAGTAATACCGCTGAAAGAATGTAAAATATGATGCTTTCGTTATTCATTACTTTATGCCATCCATGATTTTAGATCCCGGTTTGTTAAGCACTTTCGTCAGTTTTGATCTGTCAAATACCGCATGCTCAAAATCTTCAGACATCACTATTGCATCTGTAGGGCAAGCAGGGATACATAGGCCACACATCGTACACATCTGCAGATGGTAAACAAACTTATCGATGATCTTTTTCTTCTTTCCTTCTTCGTTAATTTCCCAATCGCTTATAATTTCAATGGTACCGTTAGGACATGCTACGTCGCATGCGCTACAACCTGTGCATTTATGCTCATTGTTTTCATCATGCAGCATAACCACCTCACCTCGAAACCTGTCAAACATCTTCAATTCATCCCTGTTTTCGGGGTATTGCTGTGTAATGATCTCTTTAGGGTGAAACACATAGTGACCTGTAACCTTCATTCCTGTAAGGAGTGAACGAACAGCAGTGTATATGTCGCTAAAATAATTGTATATGCTCTTAAACATACTTTATATTTAAAAATGCCATCCCTGCATTGCTATAAAAGCCATAACTACAATATTCACCAAATTTATCGGCAGCAAATACTTCCATTCCAATGTTAACAATTGATCTATTCTCAATCTCGGAAAGGTCCATTTGAACCACATAATTATAAAAATGATAAAGCTAACTTTCGCAAGGAACCAAAAAATCGGTGGTACAAAATCCATTATCAAATTGAATCCTTCCCAGTTTCCCAGGTGAAAAGGCATCCACCCTCCCAGGAAAACTGTAGCTCCAATGGCAGCTACTATAAATAAGTTTACAAATTCCGCTAAAAAGAAAAAAGAAAATTTCATACCCGAGTATTCCGTATGAAAGCCAGCTGTCAATTCCGATTCAGCCTCAGCAAGATCGAATGGACCCCTGTTTAATTCTGCCGTGCTCGCCACCAGGAATACTATGAATGCAATGAAAGCCGGAATATGTCCTTTGAATATCCACCAACCGTCTTGTTGACTTTCAATGATCTCTGACAACTGCAACGTACCGGTGAGAACCACCATTGTAAGCAGCGAAAGCCCTACAGATAGTTCATAACTAACGATCTGAGCTCCACTTCTCATGGATCCGATCAATGAATATTTATTGTTGCTCGACCAGCCTGCCAGTAAAATACCAATGACTCCTAATGATGAAACCGCAACTATATAGAACAGGCCAATATTAAAATCAAGTGCTTGCAGGCCTTTTGCGAAAGGCACAGCAGCAATAGCCAGAAACGAAGCGATGATCACAAAAAATGGAGCCAGGTTAAATAAAAACTTGTCCGCATTTTTAGTCATGAGTGGCTCCTTCAAGAGCAATTTGATCGCATCGGCTATAGTTTGTGCTGTTCCAAAAAACCCGACACGCATTGGTCCAAGTCGCTGCTGAAAAAGAGCTGCAACCTTTCTTTCTGCATAAACCATGACCAAACCCAGGATAGTGAACAAGGTAATGAATGCGATCCCGATGATCACCATTTCAATAAGGGTTGTGATCCCGGGGGAAAAGCTTTCCGACAAAGCATCATGGATTGCTTGCGTGAGCGGGGTAAAATCGTAAATATTTATTTTTAGTATAAGTCTGTTCACATAAATAATTTATCGGTCAATATCAGGTATTACAAGATCTATAGTAGACATAATAGCTACGAGATCAGCGATCTTAAATCCGGTCGCCATTTTATTCATAGCCGAAAGCGTCGAAAATCCCGGCGAACGAAACTTAACCCTGTAAGGGGAAACCTTGCCTTCGCTTACTATATATACACCCAGCTCTCCCCTGGCAGTTTCCACTCTTTGATAAAATTCCCCTTTCGGTAACTTGATCACTTTTTTTGTAGGTACCTGGAAATCTCCTTCCGGAATATTATCGATGAGCTGTTCGATGATACTTAATGATTCCCACATCTCCGCAATTCTAACCTTATATCGGGCATAGCAATCACCTTCTGTGCTGAGTATCTCTTTAAAGTCCACCCTGTCATATGCCATATATGGTTCGAGCTTTCGCACATCGCAGGAGAAACCTGATGCTCTGCCGCTTGGACCCGTAACGCCATATGAAATCGCGTCTTCTTTGGACAAATATCCAATGCCTTGTGTTCGTTGCTTAAATATTACATTATTAGAAAGTAAGTCATCATACTCAGGAAGCTTCTTCTTAAAATGTGTTATAAATTCTTTTGTTCTTTTTTGAAAATTCGGATGGATGTCGAACATCAATCCTCCGGGAATATTGTAATTCATCGTCAATCTTGCTCCACATGTTTCCTCGAAGATATCGGTGATCAGTTCACGGTCACGGAATCCATAGAGAAATGAAGTAATGGCTCCCAGATCCATGCCCATAACTCCCCACCATAGCTGGTGAGAAGAGAGACGGGTTAGCTCGTCGATTATAGTCCGGATGACCTTTATCCTGTCGGTCATTTCCACTTCCAGCGCTTTTTCAATCGCGAGGCAAACCGCCTCGTTATTGATATGACAAGAGAGATAATCCATCCGGTCGGTCAAGTGAATGATCATACGATACTGATCTTTTTCACACATCTTTTCAATGGAACGGTGAATATATCCAAGGTGAGGTTCTACATTTTTTATAATCTCTCCGTCCAGGGTTAGCATGAGTCGCAGGACACCATGGGTCGATGGATGTTGAGGTCCCATATTAATGAAGTACTCCTGCGTTTCCAGCCCTGTTTTTAATTCATTCATTTATCTCTCGACAATATTTACGTGATCGACATAATCTTTGCGCATAGGCCAGCCCACCCAATCGTCCTCCAAAAAGATCCTTCTCAGATCCGGGTGATTATTAAATACGATGCCATAGAAATCGTATGTTTCCCGCTCATGAAATTCAGCGGTGGCCCATATATCAGTAACAGAATCTATCTTAGGATTCTCCCGGCCTTGAATTTTACCTTTAAGGCAAAAAGTGTGGCCAAATTGTGATGATCGCATGTGATATACCACTATTAATACGTCCTCATCAGGGTAATCCAAACCACAGAGGCTGAAAAGGAAATCAAAATTGAGATCAAGGTCTGATCTGAGTTGTTTAGCTGCTGTATACAATTCTTCAGAAGCAATTACGCCGATGAGATAGTCCTTGCAGGTTTCATCCAATTCGATACCCGGGATCAGATTCTGAATAGTTGTTTTAAGCTGTTCTCTCTCCATCATTCGATTTAAATAAAATCTTCCATTGGATCTCGTGGATTTGAAATACTTTCACCCTTTATTTTCTTCTGAAGTTGCATAATTCCATAAAGTAAAGCCTCCGGTCTTGGCGGACAACCCGGCACATAAACATCCACTGGAATTATATGATCGGCTCCTTTTACGACTGAATATGTATTGTAATAGAAAGGTCCGCCTGAAGTGGCACACGCGCCCATAGCAATAACATATTTTGGATCAGCCATTTGATCATAGAGTCGTTTTAAAACAGGAGCCATTTTGTTTACAATGGTCCCGGCTATAACGATAAGGTCCGACTGTCTTGGAGTTGCTCTTGCAACTTCGGTCCCGAAGCGGGCCCAATCATGTCGGGAAGCTCCGGTAGCCATCATTTCAATAGCACAGCAACTGGTTCCGAAAACCAGAGGCCAGAGTGAATTAGCACGCGCCCAATTAATTATTCCATCTACAGAGGTTACGACAATATTACTTCCACCTGCCCGGGTTATCTCTCCGGGGAAATCGTCGAGGTTCAAGTTAGGATTATGCTGATCTACTCCCATACTAAGGCTTTTTTCTTCCAGGCATAAAGTAATCCTATACCCAGGATAAAAAAGAAAATAATAATTTCTATAAATGCTACTGCTCCCATTTTTTTCATCACAACCGCCCATGGGACCAGGAAAACAGTTTCTACATCAAAGATCAAAAACATGATCGCAAAGATGTAATAACCAACTTTAAACTGCAGCCATGAAGGACCCTCAGTGGGTACACCACATTCATAAACCTCGGCCTTCTGCAGGTTTTTAGAAGAAGGCGCTAATATATGAGAGGCCAACATACCCATACCTACCATTACGATACCCACTATGAAGAACAGTATTAATCCGGATGCATCCATAGATCAGTAATTTTATGCAACTTCCCAGGTTACTCCACCTCTAAGCACATCATCCATGGTTTTAAATGATGAAATGGCTTTTGATTGAGCAATCTGATCATCAACGCGATCATTAAATGTAGATCCTTTCACCTGTCTGATAACGCCTATGGCAACCGGGAACTCCGGTACTGTCATGCGTGCCAGCATGGTGTGCAAAGTTGGGTCAGTTTCATGAGCATCGTGAACCAGTAAGTCTTCCTCAGTAATTCCGTTTTCGCCAATCGTTACTACTTCTAATTTCAAGCCATTCAAACGAATTCCTTTTTTGCGCTCTTTTCCGAAGACCATAGGTTTTCCATGCTCAAGGATTATCATTGTATCATCTTTATGATCTCTTCCAACTATGGGTTCATGGATCTTATCATTAAAGATCGGGCAGTTTTGTAGAATTTCAATAAGAGATGTTCCGCGGAACTTTTCAGCTTCAACAAAGATCGAAGCCATGTACTTTGGATTATTATCTGCCACCCGTGCGAAGTAATTGCATTTAGCTCCCAAAGCCAATTCTGCCGGAGAGAAAGGAACTTCTATTGAACCTTGTGGAGAAGACTTGGTAACAATACCAAGCTTTGAAGTAGGAGAATACTGGCCTTTTGTTAATCCGTAAATCTCATTGTTAAACAAGATCACGTTAACATCAAGGTTTCTTCTCATTGCATGGATAAAGTGGTTGCCTCCGATAGACAAGCCATCACCATCACCGGTGATTATCCAAACCCGCAAATCGGGATTTGCCAGTTTAACTCCAAGAGCAAGTGCCGGAGCTCTGCCGTGAATGCTATGGAATCCATAAGTATTCATATAATAAGGAAAACGGGAAGAGCATCCTATGCCTGACACGAATACATAATCTTCAGGATCACGATCTAACTGAGCTAATGCCACTTGCATTGCTCTTAGGATAGCATAATCTCCGCAGCCCGGACACCATCGAACCATTTGGTCGCTTGAGAAATCCTCTTTCTTAAAAGCCTTTACATTTTCAACTGCCATATCTATTTCTTTTCTAATAAATTTTCAAATTGATCTTTCAACTCTGCCACAGAAAATGGTAATCCCTGTACTTTATTAAACTGTAAGTATTTAAAGTCCTGTTTCATCATTCTCAGGTAGTTCACAAATTGCCCCAAATTCAATTCACAAACAAGGATCTTCTTAAATTTTTTGAAAATCTCATCTGTGTTCTTCGGAAGTGGGTTTATATAATTAAAATGCGCAAGGCCAATACTCTTTCCTTCAGCGTGCATTTCAGTTACAGTTGTATATAGATGCCCGTACGTTCCACCCCAGCCCACAACGAGCAGGTCACCTTGCTGCGCACCATCAACAGTAAGTTCAGGAATATTATCGGCTACTTTTGAAATCTTTTCTGCACGAATTTTAGTCATAAACTCGTGGTTTAAAGGATCATAAGAAACGTTCCCTGTAATGTCTTCTTTTTCCAATCCTCCAATACGGTGCACTAAATTAGGAGTACCAGGCACAGCCCATTTCCGAACCAGTGTTTCAGGATTGCGACGGTAGGGTTGAAAGTCTTCTTCAGATTTATCGGCTAACGGTACTCTTATCTCCGGCATGTCATCTAAGCTTTTAATCCTCCATGGTTCGGCTCCGTTTCCTAAATATCCGTCAGACATAAAGAAAACCGGAGTCATATGCTCTATGCTTAAGCGGCAAGCTTCATAGGCAAAGTCGAAACAGTTTGCAGGTGTGCTAGCTGCTATAACGATAGCCGGGCATTCCCCATTTCGACCAAACAATACCTGCAAAAGGTCTGATTGCTCAGTCTTCGTAGGCAAACCAGTTGACGGTCCTCCCCTTTGAATATTAAGAACAACCAGCGGAAGTTCGGTCATAACAGCTAATCCAATAGCCTCTCCTTTCAGTGCAATACCCGGGCCTGAAGATGACGTAACTCCGAGTGCACCGGCAAATGATGCACCGATAGCTGAAGCAGCAGCAGCTATCTCGTCTTCAGCCTGGAAAATCTTTGCTCCAAAATGCTTATGCTTTGCCACTTCATGTAATATATCGGAGGCAGGTGTGATCGGATAAGAACCGAAGAAAAGGGTTCGTTTAGATTTTATAGCAGCAGTGATCAAACCCCAGGCTAAAGCTAC
Organism: Chitinophagales bacterium; assembly: GCA_013001465.1. Classification (GTDB taxonomy): domain Bacteria; phylum Bacteroidota; class Bacteroidia; order Chitinophagales; family JABDMM01; genus JABDMM01. The sequence goes on from JABDMM010000124.1 coordinate 13,215, forward strand.
ATTTCCGGAAATATTACGATACAACCCGCTTTCATAAAGTGCCGGTAACACAGTATATGAAGAAGCCAACGCTTCTATTGTCTCAGCGTAATGCAACCCGGCATAAAGCACTTTCTTATTCGCTTCAATGAGAAGTGGTTTCTTTGCAAATTTAGTCTCAAGGAACTTTTCAGTTTGATCCAATGGCCGGCTGAACATCCAGTACACCATACCTAAAGCGAACATGTTCTTACTTCTTGTAACACTTTTCCCATCAATATCTATGTCCTTAAGGCACTCTTTTGTAAGCGATGTTATTCCCACTTCGATAACACTATAATCTTTGAGCAGGTCATTTTTAAGGGGGTCGCTATCGAAACCGGCTTTATCAAAGTTTTTGGTAGTGAAATTGTCAATATCAACAATTATAGTTCCTCCTGTCTTAACATTTTTCATGTTTGCTTTCAGAGCCGCAGGATTCATCGCCACCAAAACGTCGGCTTTATCACCCGGATGATACACTGTAATTTTTCCAATATGTACCTGGAACCCTGAAACACCCGCCACAGTACCTTGTGGAGCCCTGATTTCGGCTGGGTAATCCGGAAATGTTGCCAAGTCATTACCTAACATCGCGGAGGTATCCGTAAACTGAGATCCGGTAAGCTGCATTCCATCCCCCGAATCTCCTGCAAACTTAATTACCACCCTATCTAGTTCGTTAACTACAGTTTCTTTTGTCATTGATCTATTCCTTTATAAATGAATATTCTGTTATCGGATTATTATAATCCACTCCCACTCTCGAAATTAATCTATTTTATCAAGCAAACAATAATGTTTGAAGTACTTTTCTATATGATAATAATCATCTTTTTTGGTAATTATCTATATTAGCCTTGTAAGTGATTTTATTAGTAAATAAATTTTTAAAATATGCCTTATACTATTTGTGAGCCCTGCGTTAGCACATGCGACACGGCTTGCGTTGATGTTTGCCCTGTAGATTGTATTCATGGACCTATCAGCACTGATGGAAGCGGATCGGAATGTAAAGAAGACGGTTTTGATCCTGCAGGCAAACAACTATACATAAATCCTGAAGAATGCATAGACTGCGACGCCTGCGTTCCCGCTTGTCCTGTTGACGCAATTTTCGAAGAAAGTGAAGTTCCCGAAGAATGGACTGCCTACATTGCCAAAAACTATGAGTTTTTTGGGCAGGAAGCGCCATAAGAATTTTCTAAAGGAAGATTTTATTTTTTATCAAGGGCTGGAGCTTTTAATAGGGGGTGAGCTTATGCTGAGTTCCTTTGTCATCCCAGCAAAGTTAAGATGCTCCGAAAGGTTGAAGTACTAAATCTATGTGATACCTTGGGTCAAAACTAACTGTCGATGAAACAAGTGATAAAGGACTCCTGAAATTTGAAATCTTATTATAGTACAGATCGGATGTTAAAAACAGTTTGTCTGCAATAATCTCTTTATATCCTATTTCGTGAGACTGTTGATCGAACTTGTCACTTTTAATCAAAAATCCTCCAATCCCATACTCAGTAATTCATTTTAAAGCGTAGAACAAAGGCATTCCCCAAATTTTCAACCCTATCAACCTCCGCCCAGTATGTTTGGAAAAACATGGAGAATTCCCAGTTTTGAGATATACTGTAACTAAAAGACGGAATGAAATAGATCAGTTCGGTTCCTGGAGCGTATATCAGAAGTGCAGATACTCCTATAAGAGGTGTGGCAGGATATGCTGCATTGATCAAAAAGTTATACTTCGTAGGCATGAGGTTTTTAGCAGATGAACTTGCAAAAAACAAACCTTCTTCGGAAATAAGAGTTTCAGTGGTACCCGTCGAGTTAAACATAAAACCACCTGTTAGGTACATTGAATTTTTAAAGAAATAATCGCTCGATACAGATAAGCTAAGTGCATCATTCTTGAAATCAATTCCATCACGCGGTATAAAATATGTCATCTCTCCTTTGAATCCGGCATTTCGGATATTACCTGCCCATCCACCTCCGATCGCCAGATCTGTATTCCACCAAGACAAGAGTGTTTGAAAGTCATATCCCTTCTTGTTAAACTTATAGAGAATGGCTGCTCTCCATTTGTCGGGATCTCGGGATGGTTCAATAGCAAATTCGATCGATCTCATTTTTTTAAAATGCCTTTGTATTCGCAATGCATCTGAACCGGGAAGTTCTTCGTAATCGAAATCTGCAATATTGTTTGTATTAAACAGATCATTGGTGTTCCAATACAAATTAATACCCCAGTTTATTCTTTGGCGACCCGCTCTTACAGACCATTTTTTATCAGTCCAATCTATCCATGCCCTATCGATTTGCAAACTAAATACCCAGTTCTCTTTATCCACCAGCAACCAAGACATGTCAACAATTCCGGGATCAAAGTCGAGCAAATCGCCAAAAAATGGATTCCCGGGAGAATCACCGAAATAGATCCTGCTCCTTATATCCAAACCAAAACTTAATTGTGATAATGGATCATATCGAAAGTTTGCTCTTTGATGTATCAGGTTATCAAAGACCGGATCCATGTCCTTACTGAACTGCAAGATTTGAAGATCTTTGACATAACCTGAAACGCTAAATTTCTTAATGGATCCTTGCTGCCCTTGAACATTTCCTGCTACAAGTATCAGCAGTGAAATCAATACTATTTTATAAAAGAAACTCATTTCTGAACGTCGGAAATTATTTTCCCATCCTCAAGAGTCACAACCCTGCGCGCTCTGTCGATCACTCTTTGGTCGTGAGTAGAAAATATGAAGGTGATACTTTCTTCTTTATTGAGTCTTTCCATAGTATCGAGAAGATTGGAAGCCGACTTTGAATCGAGGTTTGCCGTTGGCTCATCAGCAAGAACGAATTCCGGTTTTGTAGCTAAAGCTCTTGCAACAGCAACCCGCTGTTGTTGCCCACCCGAGAGTTCCGATGGTCGTTTGTTAATTTTGTCAAGAAGATCCACCTCTTCTAATAATTCATGAATTCTGTTTTTGATATCTTCTTTTTTGCGTTTTTGCAACATCATTATGAATTCAATATTTTCCCTCACAGTCAGCACCGGGATCAAATTATAAGCTTGAAAAACAAAGCCGATATGGTATAGTCTGTAGTCGATTAGTTTGCTCTCCGAAAATTCAGATAGATCATGACCATTCACTATTACCTCCCCGGAAGTAGGGTGATCCAATCCGCCGATCAAATTCAGCAAAGTGCTTTTACCTGAGCCCGAAGGTCCGACAATAGCTGTGAACTCATCGTCCTGAATTTGAAGATCCACATCATTCACTGCATGAATTGGAATAACACCCTCGTATGTCTTACATAAATTCTTAGTTTCAATAACATTCTTCATGAGATTAAATTTTTCGAATGGCATCGATCGCTTTGAGTTGCAAAGTACGCCATGCCGGATAAATTGAAGATACAATTGCTAGAACGACCAGTTGAGTTGCCACTTTGATGTAGCTTGAGAAATCTAAGGTTGGGTAAACGATCGTTGCATAACCAAACTCTTCCATCCCCTCAGAAACTATGGATAGGTCTATTCCGTGACTACCGAAATACGTGATGAAAATATATCCAAGAAGCATTCCAATAGGAGCTCCAACTGAAACCAACATAACAGTCTCGAGAACGATCATAAAAAAAACCCTGATCTTACTCATGCCAATTGCGACGAGCATGCCTATTTCCCTGATCCTTTCCAGTACAGCCATCAGCATGGTGTTGATGATTCCAAACACGAGAGCCAGGAGAATGATCCACATGATGATTCCGAGGCTTTGATCTGCAGTTTCCACCATATATCTCATTCCGGGAACCAGGTCTTTCCAGCTCTCCACAGATTTGTCGGGAAGCTTACCGGAAAGATACGTCGTAAAAGGGTCCAGATCGTCATTGCTATTTAGCAATATAGCTATCTCATGATAATCATCACATTCTAAAAGAGTTTGGAGTTTTTCATCCTGAACAAAAGCGGTTGCTTCATCATACTTAGTATTTGAAGTTTTATAAATACCGGAGACTCGAAATGCATCTGCAGTTAACTCATTAGACTTTGATTGCATGGTCACAACTACTTTGGAGCCTAGTTTCAATTTTAGCTTGTCACATAACTTTCTGCTTACAATGATCGAATTCGAATTTTGAAAACCGTAGACACCTTCCAGGACCTTATCTTTTATAACTGTGACCTGAGATTCATCATCAGGATTAACTCCTATCAGTTTAACTCCTGATGATGCATTGGCAGAGGCGATCATGACCATACTGACATTCCGACCACTGGCTCTTTTCACCCGAGCATCATGATTCAGATCTTCAAGGATACTTCGACTATTCTTAATTTGAAATTTAGGGTGATAATTCTGTGTAAATAATTTATGATGTATTTGAACATGTGATACCTCTGTCTTTATCACGTCCTGGATCCTTTGATCCATTATACCCATGTAAAATCCAAGAATAAAAATACCCGCCCACACACCGACAGCAATAGCAAGTATCACTATTAAACTGCGAGTCTTGTGTCTCCAGACATTCCGCCAGGATATTTTAAACATCATGCCCTCATAGCTTTAACAGAGTTTAAATTCTTGATCTTGATAATTGGATAAATAGAAATTATAGTAGCCAGGAGGATAATTATAAATCCTTGCTCAAACAAAATTCCGGGATCTGTTGAAGTTTGCATGATCGGTTCAAAACCATACTCTTCAATAGCTTTTGCTATATCATCACCCATATAGATAGGTCTCAGATTAAAATAAATAAGCAACGGATAAGCAAGAAGCATTCCGGCTATTCCACCAAGTAGCGTCATAATGACCATTTCGATCCAGACAATAAAAGCAAGTTTATATTTTCTCATTCCGATCGAGATCATGATCCCAAATTCATACATTCTTTCTGCAAGCATCATGAGTACTGTACCAAATATCCCAAATGAAACAAGCAGGTAGAGGATACCCATTAAAATAATGCCCTCCGCTCTATCAGCCTCGATCATTTTATCGATCTCGGGCATCATCTCTTTCCAATCCATTACTTCATATGTACTGCCCAGGTATGCTTTTAAACCGGTCGTGTATTTTTCCATTTTATTGTGATCCTCAAGATCAAGTATCATGTTGGTTGCGCGGGATCCTGCGCTCATTAGATCCTGTGCTACAGTAAATGGTAAGATCACAAAATTATCGTTCAACTCCGGGGATGGAAACTTCAGCAAACCTTTGACAGGATAAGAACCGGCAACCAGATTTCCATGATAACCCTGACCCATAATGATCAACGTATCTTCAACTTTGAGTTTAAGATATTCGGCTAATTTATACCCAAGAAGAACTGCCAGCTCTTCATTTTCAATAATGCCACCTTCAATTATTCGCGATCCCAGTGAGGAAAATTTTTCCTCCTTCTCCGGATCTAATCCCAAGATCACAGCCCCTTTAGTAATGGTATCGGATGAAACCAGGGCAAAATTTTGAAGTCTTGGAAGGGCATTGGTAATGTATGTCAGTTTCTGAATAGAATCTAAGAACTGCTGATCTATTGAAAAGCTGTTATCGAGAGTTTGATCATCCCAATAACCACTTTTATGAATTTGTATATATCCAAAATAATTTCCGACAGTATTTTCGATCATTCGATCATACATCCCCTCTTTGAGACCTTTGATCACGATAGCAAATATAACAGCAAACATAACAGATGCTATCGTAATGTATGTTCTGCGCTTATTTCTCCAAATATTTCTCCATGCCAGTTTTAATAGCATTACTTCAGTGCTTTCATATTGGCTACTGTAAAAAAGTCGTCCGCTATCTCAATATCGAATTCTATCGTGTTAATTGTCATCAGTGTTTTATTGCCTTCCTTGTCTGAAGGTATCACTTCAAGCTTTGTTGCAATCAGATGATCATCCATATTTTTGATATCGCTGGCTAAAAGTGTATTCACCAGGAAACCTTCCTCATCATACATTTCAGACCTCATTTGTATAAAATCAGTTTTATCGATATAAACGATCACTTTACTCCATACGACAACAGCATCCTCCTTAGGGATCATTTCAATTTTGTAGCATTCCCTGTTTTCAATTTTTTCTTCACCAACAAGAGTATGATCATAATCTTCAATGACGGATGCTTCTCTAACGATGTCGTCATTAGTCATATCAGTTCCCATCCATGATTGCATCATCATCGAAGGTGGCAATTTTATCGACCTTCCAATGGTAGGCAACCAATTCCAGACTTCCTTCTTTCTCTTCAGGAAAATGGTTCCTTTGTCTTTTACCGGTGTGAGAATATATATCATGCTGAAATCATTCCCTTTTGACCAGGACTTTAAGCTCATTTCTCTCTCCCATTTGGGTCGGACGATAGTGATCGTCATTTCTGAATAAGAGCTATTGATTCCCTGCGCGTTTTCATCAGCTTTCCTGACTATTTCTTTAGCCGTCATGTCATCCTGTGTGACAGAAAAAGCTGCTAAGAAAATTAACATCAGTGGAGGTAAAGTATAAAGTAATGTTTTCATGTTACTCAAATTTAATAGCTTTTTAATTAAGCACAATATTAATAAATTGCTGCAGTTGACAAGCAGGAGGAAATCGCAATCAACTCTGCGTATAACCTCTGCACCCTCTGCGGTTATAATCTTGAATTGAAATTTTTAACCACAGAGCCCGCAGAGATTTACACAGAGAACTTGAGATCTCTAATTATGATGCCCGATCAAATTACATTTTTCTAATTATACACCTTATATTTGTAGAACCAGCATCATTACAGCTTTCCTACATTCATCATTAAGATATTCATAAGTTCAAATGAGCTGCTATGCTTAATTAATTAAATTCAATTTAATGCTCAGATTTCTTTGCCTGATCTTAATGATCCTATTCTTTAACTCACATTCCTATTCTCAAACAGTCAACGTAGGATCCGGTAGCTACACAACAGCCTTCCCCGGCGTCGACATAGCTGGCAGAAATACATTTCCTTCCGGAAGCCCCATTACAACAGGACCGGCAGCCAGCAAGCCTGCCCCGACAAATGATTGGTGGTCCAACAAGATAAAAAATGCTCATTCAGACAACCTGTTTAGCTACCCATATACTTTGAAAACAGTTAATGAAGGTCTTGTGGTTACTTATATTCCCTGGGGTGTGATCGATATCGCTCAACCTGTCATCGTTGGTGTGAGCGGACTAAATTCACCTCAAGCCAAGGTCTACGATCACACCGATTGGACGATGACTATGGATTGGACAAGCTCTACTCACAACTTTAAAACTACAACAGGTATAGGTATGCCCTTTCTTTATTTTGAGAAAAATACTTCAGATGTTGCCAGAGTTGTCGTTAATCAAGGTAGCGTTACTGTTTCAAACGAACTACTGATCATCACCAATGCACATAACGGTGCTGATTTTGTGGTGTATGCTCCATCAGGCAGTGTATGGAACCAATCCGGTAACACATATACTTCAACACTGAATGGAAACAATTACTGGTCGATGGCTTTTCTTCCGCTATCCGGAGGAAACGTCACAACCATGGCCAATGAATACAAACAATTTGCATATGTTTTCCCTGCAAACACAACTGCAGAATGGAATTACAACGAATCGACTTCAGTTGTTCGAACTGATTTCAAAATTGATGTCGACATAAAAGAGGGCTCAGACACAACGATGTTGTTAGGCTTACTTCCGCACCAATGGTCAAATTTGGCTCCCGGTGCGCCGGCTTTCGAATATTCATATCCCACAGTAAGAGGAGAGTTGAAAACAGTCGCAGCAAATACTTTCACCGTGGAAAATACTTTCAGCGGAATATTACCAACGCTTCCATATGTCGATTTCTATAGCCCTGGGTTCAATCCTGGATCACTAAGCGCTAAGGTGAATCAGTTGGAAAATGATGCTCTAAATCCATGGACAGATTCTTACAATGAAGGCCAGGAAATGAACCGACTCATTCAAACAGCCCGGATCGCTGATTTAATAGGCGATACTGCAGCTTTATCCAAGCTACTGAATACCATCCAAACTCGTCTCGAGGATTGGTTGAGTTTCAATTCCGGTGAAGTGGCATTTCTGTTTTATTACAATCAGACATGGGATGCACTGATCGGTTATCCTGCTGGCCACGGACAAGATGGCAACATCAACGACCACCACTTCCATTGGGGATACTTTATTCATGCCGCTTCATTTGTTGAGCAATTTAACCCTGGTTGGGTAAATCAGTGGGGACCGATGGTTGAGCTTCTGATAAGAGATGCGGCCAGTATGAACAGACAAGACAATCTCTTCCCATTTTTACGGAATTTTAGTCCGTATGCAGGACATTGCTGGGCAAATGGTTTCGCCACTTTTCCGCAGGGAAATGACCAGGAATCTACATCTGAAAGTATGCAGTTCAACTCATCGCTTATACACTGGGGAAGTATCACGGGTAACGATTCGATCCGGGATCTCGGTATTTATCTTTATACCACCGAACAAACAGCGATCGAAGAATACTGGTTGGATATCCATAACCGGAATTTTGGGCCAACACAACAATACAGTTTGGTCTCAAGAGTTTGGGGAAACTCTTATGATAACGGTACTTTCTGGACCAGCGACATTGAAGCATCTTATGGTATTGAGTTGTATCCGATACATGGCGGCTCATTATATCTTGGGCATGATACCAATTATGTAAACCAACTTTGGACCGAGATCACTCAGAATACAGGTATATTAAATAACGATCCTAATGTGAACCTCTGGCATGATGTGATGTGGGAGTACTTAGCATTCATCGATCCGCAAGCTGCTATAAGTCTTTATGATTCTTATCCGAACAGGACTCTAAAGTTTGGAGTATCCGATGCGCAAACGTATCACTGGTTACATTCCATGAATGCCCTAGGGAGAGTTGAGGCATCGATCACTGCAGACCATCCGCTTGCAGTTGCCTTTTATAAAAATGGCAGTAAAGTATATGTGGCGCACAACTACAGCAACACGCCTATCGATGTGAATTTTTCGGATGGTTATGTACTCTCGGTTCCGGCAAAAGATATGGCTACCAGTTTAGATCTATCGATATCCGGAACCCTTAGCACAAACTTTGATCAGGCTTATGTTGGCGGAAGTGTAAATCTGGATCTTCAGGTTTCAGGCACTCCAACAAAAGTGGTTTTTCTCGATGGAGCAGATTCTCTCGGGGAATCAACCACACCACCTTTTACATTTAAAGCGGATAACCTTACAGCCGGCAGGCATAACTTTCACGCCCAGATCTACATCGGATTTGAATTTGCTGAAAGCAATTTTGTGGAAGTGATCGTTGGTGAACAGTTACCATACCATGGTGTTCCGGCAGTAATTCCGGGAAGTCTACAAGCAGGTGATTACGACTATTTCGAAGGAGGGAATGCAAGTTCGATTTCATATCTAGACAATTCCATCACAAACGAAGGGGATTACAGAGTTTCCGAATATGTAGATGCTTTCATCGACGGAAATGAAGGAGCTTCTGTTGGGTGGATAGCAGGAGGTGAATGGTTGGAATACACTGTAGATGTTCAACAAGCTGGTTTTTATACGCTGAACATGCGATACGCATGTGGGAACGGTGCCGGTGGTGGGCCGATGAATATTGAGTCGGACGGACAACTTGTTAAATCAGGCATCAGCGTAGGATCTACTGGTTCATGGTCAAGTTGGAATACTCAGCAAATAAACAACGTACCATTAAAAAGTGGCGAGCAAATTATCCGACTTTATTTTACCAATGGAGAACTAAATATAGCTTCATTGAATTTCGTTTATGCTTCTGCGCTTAGTTATAGTCAGCCTATTGCAAATGCCGGTGTGAACCAGATCGTCGTTCTTCCCCAAACTTCAGTTATGCTGGATGGAAGCGGAAGTATCAACCCGGGAGGAGGAAGCTTGAGTTATCAATGGACACAGGTTTATGGTCCGGAGGTATTACAGTTTTCAAACGATACTTCGGCACAACCTACTATAACCGGACTGGATGAGGGTGTTTATCTCTTAAAGTTAGCAGTGAATAATGGCAGCTATTCTGATGAAGATCTCATCTATGTGATTTCATCTTATACCAATAATGTCGCTCCTAAAGTATCGCTGTTATCTCCATTAAACAATGAAGAGTACTACGAAGACGAGGCCATTCAGATCTCGGCAACAGCATCTGATCTGAACGATAGCGTTTCTATGGTCAGCTTCCTGGCGAATGACAGCATTTTTACTATCCTCACATCACCACCTTATACTTTAAGCTGGACACCGGCACCTGGCAATTATGATATAAAAGCTATCGCATATGACAGCAATGGTGATTCTGCGGTTTCGAATGTTGTTGCAATTACTGTTGTAAATGCTCCTCCTTGCTATGGAACATCATGGGATGGGGATTTTGATTATGAATTTTCTCCTGCTGATGACAACCCAACGTTAACATTCATACCATCGGGTCCGGGAGTTGGTGATCCAACATGTATATTATATTATGGAACGAGTACCGGCAGCCTTCCGGGATATTATGTTACTCCAAATGTACCTTATACATTAAATGCAAGCATGGGGTCAACGATCTACTTTTACTATACCTACTCTTTTCCGGGAGTTGTCGAGAAAAACAATTCAGCGAATAAGGATTCTTATGTAATAGGATCCTGTAAGTGTGAAGCACCTGAGCTTAGCTTTACAGTGACCGATGTAAGCAGCTCCGGTGGTTCGGATGGCGCCATCGATCTCTCTGTGATCAATGGTTCTCCTCCATACACTTACAATTGGTCAGATGGATCGACGACAGAAGATCTTTCCGGATTGACAACCGGTTTCTATAGTGTTACGGTAACAGATTCTGAGTTTTGCACTGAAAGCGGAATTATATCAGTCGATGAACCTCTTTCCTGCAGCTCACAACCAGCTATAACAAACCTATCGG
>JABDMM010000126.1 GCA_013001465.1 Chitinophagales bacterium
CCATTGAACTACGGATCAGCTGAACTTGTGAAGAATGAGTTGAGGTCACTTGAAATTCTGCATCATTCGAAAATGAACACTTTTGAGTTCCCAAAGTCATTTCTAAATGAAAGCAGGTCGGGTATGATCTCCAACGTGAAACCTACGAATGCTTTGCAGTTGGATACTTTGTCGGAGGTACATTTCCGCATGTTTGATGAATTATATTCCAAGACCGCAAAATGGGTGAGTGTAAGCTCTTCAGATTTTTACAAGAGCATCAGGCAAAACATTTGTCAGCTTTCAAGCGCTTCACGATTTGATGAGAGCTGGAATATCTTCAGAAGCCTCAAGGCTATCAGTGACAATGTCGCGGAGGAAGGAAAATTTATTCCGCTTGCGATGAGCCATTCAGATTTTACTCCATGGAACACTTATGCTTCGGATAACAAGCTATTTGTCTATGACTGGGAATTTTCGAAAAGCAGCACACCTATGCTATTCGACCTTTTTCATTTTGTTTTCCAGTCGGGTGTCTTACTAAAAAGGCAGGATTATGCTGAAATAAGAAGTGAAATAGACATTGCTCTGTCGCACCCGATCTGCAGGAAAATGATCGAGCGGTATGAGATCGATGTGGATCTGCATTACCGGTTATACCTTCTGATCAATATCAGCTATTACATGAATATTTATGAGAATCAGACCAACATTCACAAACAGGTTAACTGGTTAATGAGTACATGGAAAGAAGCCTTGCAGGATGTCATGCCGGATACTTTCAAAACTTCAGCCAGAAAGCAATTCATAAAAGACTTTGCGGAAAAACTTTCGAATACCTCTTACGCTTTATTGAAGTTCCAGGAGGAAAGGATGGAAGAGATAGATGAGTCTTCGGATATCGACATATTGGTGCTGAAGGAGGACCTGCCTGCTATGATCAAGTTCATGAATGATCATCCTTTTGTGTCAAAGATCAAGCATTATAACAAGTCCTTTATGACCACTGCTGAGATCTTCTTTTCGGATGGATCATTTCTTGCTCTCGATCTCATTCACAAGTTTCAACGTAAATCATTGAATTTTCTGGACAGCAGAAAGGTATTGCTGAATTCCTCGGCTAATCAGTATGGAGTTATGGTACCGGATGTACGACATGATCTTGAATATACTTTCCTTTTCTATATCCTCAATGGATCTCCAGTTCCCCAAAAGTACAGAAACTACTTCTCATCAAGAGCTGCACATACTCAAAACAAACTGCAAAAATTCATTTCTAAGCGATTTGGGTTACCATGTGAAAAACTGGCAGAGCATTTCGAATTTTCTCCAGTTAAAAGGAAAAACATAGTTAAAAAATTAAATGCTAATAAGATCAATCGTGGGTTCAGTATGGTAAGGAACCTGATCAACTATTGCCTGGATTTATTGGTCGATCTGACTATACGAAAAGGTTTTGTGATCACATTCAGCGGAGTTGATGGTGCAGGCAAGTCAACTACTATTGAAAAGGTAAGAGTGAAACTGTCTGAAAAATTCAGGAGAAAAGTCGTTGTGTTAAGACACCGTCCTTCGATATTACCTATACTAAGTGCCTACAAATATGGGAAAAAGGAAGCTGAGAAAAGATCAGCAGAGACCGCACCAAGGAAAGGGAACAACAAAAGCCTGCTACAATCGCTCTTCAGATTCTCATACTATTATATTGATTACCTGTTCGGACAGATCATAATATTCTTTAAGCATATACTCCGAGGCAATATCGTGTTGTATGACCGATATTACTTTGACTTCATTAACGATTCGAGGAGGTCAAACATTGATCTGCCCAAAAGTTTGGTCAAGATGCTCTACACTTTTGTTCATAAACCACGTCTGAATATATTCCTCTATGCTTCTCCGGAAGTGATCTTGGGCAGAAAAGAGGAACTGGACAGCTCAACGATCGTGTCGCTAACCAGTGATTATAAGAAGTTGTTCAACAGTTTCAGTAAGAAGTACAGTAATTCTGAATTTCTCCAGATAGAGAACATCGATGGAGAGCAAACAGTGGAATCTATCATTGAAGCTTTCTCGAGAGCAGCATAAATGTTCAAAAACAAATAGCTATGAAAAGAATAATTGAAAATATAATCAGAAAGAGGAACCCGGATTTTCGCTTCGATGAAAATGTAAGTCTTTCTCTTCTTGTTTCCCTTTTGATGGAAAAAGGAATATGGATGCTGAGAGGTATGAAGGTGATCTTTTACATGAAGAAACCAAACAGAATTCTGATCGGGAAGGGTGTGAGATGGTTCAATATGCGCAATATATCTTTTGGCAGTTGGGTCAAGCTTGAAGACTACGTCTATCTCGGTGCTCTTGGAAAAGGAAAACTGATCCTGGGTGATAACGTGGGTATCGGTGCCTTTAGCCGGTTGATCGTTTCAAC
>JABDMM010000077.1 GCA_013001465.1 Chitinophagales bacterium
TTTTTGGCAATGAGCTGCCCCTGAGGTCCGCATATGAAAGAAGCAAATTGTTTAACCGGTCCATTTACCGGGTCGAACTCATAGAACTTATACAACAGATACTTACTTGTCTTCATTTTCTTTTGAAATACAAATGCAGTAGAATCTATCTCCAGCTTGCGATCGTTTCGAATATAGAGTTTAGCTGAATCGTCCATATCGTATGAGATAATTCCATGCAATGCAGGGTACTTGATGAGGTTTTGTAAATTTATTTTATCCAAATAGATCACATTAAGAATGGATTCCGGATATTGGTTTTCAAAGATTTGTTGCTCTTCTTCTATTAAATTTCGAAGCTCAGTATCACAAATTAAAGTAGGAGTATTACTCTGAAGGTTTTCACTATGTTCACCTGTACATGAAAGCAAAACAAGCGAAAGCAAAGTAGTTTTAGCTGAAAGTTTTATATAGTCGATACACTGCATAAATGATCAGGATTATTCCAAATCCAACACGAATAGAGTTGGGAAGTGAAAAATATTGTGGCATGAGAGTTAAAAAGAATACACCTAAGCTAAAAAAGATGATCGATCTAAAAATTCCCGAAATAATTGAATACTTCAATAATTTGAAATTTGAAAATTCACGGGAAGTACATAACGCACAGGGACAAACCTTCCGGCTTGTTGACCTGGGATCCAATCCGGCATTTCATTCACCACCTTGAGAGCCTCTTCATCGCACCCTCCACCTATTCCACGTATAATTTCCGGGTTTTGGATTGAACCATCTGGTGCAACGACAAAACCAATATAGACACGTCCTTCAATGTCCATTTCTAATGCCTGGCGAGGGTATTTGATATTCTCAGAGAGAAACTCAAGCAACTTTTTGTCCCCACCGGGGAATTGAGGCATTTTTTCAACAACTGAGAAGGGTTCCTGAACTTCTTCAACCACCTCAACGGCTTCTTCAGCTTCATAAATAACGGTATCTGTACTTTCTATAGTAACCGAAGAAGTAGTTGCTTGAGTAAGTTCGTCTTGGGTAGGAACAATTTCTTCATCTATCACTTCATCATCAGGTTTTGCTACAGGGGGAAGATATTTAACAACTTTTGTGGGCTTTGGAGGCATTTCGATCGGTTCGGGAGGTCGCTCGATTTCTATCGGAGGAGGTGCGGATAGCTCGGAATACTTAACTTCCCTTTTAGTCTCAATTGGAATTTGATCGCTATCGCTATTTAAATACTCTACTATTTTAGGCATTGCAAACACCATAAAAATGATGACTGAGGCTATCAGAAAACCTATCAGGTTATTATCATCATGCTTTCGACGCATTTGATAAGCTCCATAATCTTTGTTACGGTTTTCAAATATGATATCGTCAAACTCCTTAATTTGCATGTTATAGATTAGCGATCAATTCACGATCTGACTTCGATACTTTCACTATGGCATATCGTTCTATGCTCGTGATCTGCATCTCATCAAGTATATCGACTAAATTTTTATAGTTGGAATCATCGGTTGGTTTTATTAAAACTACCATATCCGTGATGTCGCGATCCATTTCAAGAAGTACCTTTCTGATTCCTTCTCCACTGTACGATGTTGTCTTCACTTCAGGATCTGTAATTCCTCTAAACCAATGTATCTTATCCTCACCGGCTAACATGATACTAAGTGTGCGAGACTCTTTAATTGGTTGTTCCTTTTCTACCGCTTCTTTATCAGGTTGAACAGGCATGACAATTTCCATTGCCTGTGGCTGATTGAAAGTTGTGGTGAGCATAAAAAAAGTAAGCAATAGAAATGCAAGATCGACCATCGGATTCATATCGATATCAACAACATCTTTCTTTTGCCTGTGATCTCGTGCCGTAACTTCAGCATTAAAAATATCTGATTTCCGTTCGATCATGATTCAACAGTTTCTATGCCTTCTTCTTTATCTGTGATCAAATTGAAGCGTGTAACCTTATTCTTAACCAAAACATCAATGATCTGTTTTATTTGCGGGTAGTTGGTTTTTTCATCTCCCTTTATGGCAAATCTTGTTTTCGGGTTAACCATTCTACTGTGAATGACCCAGTCTGCAAATTGATTGTTCAATGAATCAATAGGTATGCCTTCCTGGATAAATCTTTTTCTTTCGATCGGTCTAAGTTCCAGAAGCGATTTAAGTTGACTGATCTCAACACCGATGGAAGGTATGAGTGAAAACGATTCGATCTGATCCTCACTAAAATTGATACCATAGCGATTCCCCATCATTTTCAGCAAATTTTGTCTTGCGTATTTACTATCGATCCCATAAAATATCCGACCTTCTTCATTTACCGTGATCACGGCAATATTTTTCTCCGGTATTTTTATTTCTGAAGTTGAATTAGGAGTTTCGACGATAATCGGTTCTTCTGTTTTAAATGTAGTGGTGAGCATGAAGAAGGTGACAAGCAAAAAGGCAAGATCGACCATTGGGTTCATGTCCAGTTTTGGTGAAGATGGTTTTTTCTTTGAATTAGCCATGAGATCAGCTCTTCAGATATTTCTCTTTCAAACTTGCCAGGACTGCAAAAGTCGCCTCATCAATAGCATAAGTGATCTTGTCGATTCTCGAAGAGAACAGATTGAAGAAAACGATAGCAACAGCAGCAGTGGAAATTCCCAGAGCAGTCGTTACCAATGCCTGTGAAATACCATTTGCCAGTCCAACTGCATCGGGGGCACCTACTCTCGCCAAGGCAGAAAACGCTTTGATCATTCCGGTAACCGTTCCAAGAAGTCCGATCAGAGTTGATATAGACGCTAGTGTCGAAATGATCACCATATTTCTGTTCAACTGCGGTATTTCGAGTTGTGTCGACTCTTCGAATTGATTTCGGATCGTGATGAGTTTTGATTCTTTGTCAAATGTATCATCCTTTTCAACCAGCAAATAGGTATTGATCCCATTTTTAACAACATTTGCCAACGAACCTTTCTGTTCATCACATTGCTTAATTATGGTAGAAAAATTCTCATCGGTGACCATTTTCTTAACAGATTTTACGAACTCTTCATTACCCGATTTCCCTTTTGCATGGGATAAACTAAAAAAGCGTTCTATGATATAGGTTAATAAAATGATCTGAAAACTGATGAGCAGGATAACTATATATCCGCCTTTATAGATCACCCCAAGGTAATTATTCTTCAAAGGTTCGTTCAGGGTACTCCCTCCTTCAAAGTTTGAAGGAGATCCAAGGATGTAAGTGTAAATGATATATCCCAGGACGATGGATAGAGGAAAGATGATGGCTGCCAGCCAACCTCTGATATTCCGTTTCATAAATGAAGTTTATTGGTTTCGATAAATATGAATGAAATTTACAGAAATTCTATCTTTGTCAGATATAATGTTATTCTTATTGAGTTAAGTCATTATTTCTTTTGTAAATAAGAAAGAACAGCATTTTCAATATCAGACTTTAATGTTTCCTGCTCTGCTTTCACAAAAGCTTCGCCGGTAAGTTTTTCATATAGCTCGATATATCTGTCTGAAGCACTTAATACGAACTCATCCGGGAGCTCGGGCATAGACTGTCCTTCCAGTCCCTGAAAGCCATTTTCGATCAGCCATTGTCTCACAAACTCTTTAGAGAGATGCTTCTGAGGTTTTCCTTCTGATTGTAGTTGTGCATAATTTTCTTTGTAAAAGTATCTTGAAGAGTCGGGAGTATGTACTTCGTCAATGAGGTATATTTTATCTCCAAGTTTTCCGAATTCATATTTCGTATCCACAAGTATCAAGCCTTTGGAGTCAGCTATTTCAGAACCTCTTTTGTATAAGTTGTGAGTATATGTTTCCAACATCTCATAATCTTGTTCACTTACGATCCCCTGTTTTATGATTTCTTCTCTTGAAATGTCTTCATCGTGACCCGATTCTGCTTTTGTAGCCGGTGTTATAACAGGAGAGGGCAATTTATCATTCTCTTTTAAACCTGCCGGCAATGTCACTCCACTCAGTACTCTCTCACCACTTGAATATACGCGCCAGGAATGCCCGGCGAGATAACCTCTGATGACCATTTCAACCTTGAAAGGTTGTGCTTTTACACCGATCGAGACGTTTGGATGTGGTGAATTTGTAAGCCAATTGGGTACGATATCATTAGTAAGTGTAAGAAATTTCCGGGCTATCTGGTTTAATACCTGTCCTTTATAAGGTATTGGTCTCGGAAGGATATGGTCGAAGGCACTGATCCTGTCAGACGCGATCATGATCAACTCATCCTGGAAACTATATACATCTCTTACTTTCCCACGGTAAAAAGCAGTCTGACCTGGAAAATTAAAGTTAGTTTCCTTCAGCGCTTTTGTTTCTTGCATTGTCTTCATCATTTTCTTTTTTCTGAAGTTCTTTTTGATAGTTCGCGTATGCAGCTATGATCTTCTTTACCAGTTTATGTCGGATCACATCTCGTTCTGTTAAGTAAACAGTTCCAATACCAGGAATGCCGGACAGAATATTTAATGCAGGGAACAAACCAGACTTTTGAGATTTTGGAAGATCGATCTGTGTTAGATCTCCTGTAATAATACACTTTGCAGTTGCACCGATTCTGGTTAAGAACATTTTAAGTTGAGGAGATGTCGCGTTTTGTGCTTCATCCAATATGATAAATGCTTTGTCCAACGTTCGACCTCGCATGTATGCCAGGGGAGCGATTTCAATGACACGATTATACATCATGTCATTTAATTTTTCCGGTGGGATCATGTCATCCAATGCATCATAAAGCGGACGGAGATAGGGATCGATCTTTTCTTTAAGATCACCCGGTAAAAATCCTAAACTTTCACCTGCTTCAACCGCAGGTCTTGTTAAAATTATCCTTTTGACCGTTCTATTTTTTAATGCATTTACAGCGATCGCAACAGCAGTATAGGTTTTACCTGTCCCTGCAGGACCGATGGCGAACAGAACATCGCTCTCTTCACTGGCTTTGACCAATTCTCGTTGTCCGTCTGTTTTCGCTTTCACCACGGTGCCTCTGGTACCGTAGAGAATAATATCCTCTTCATTTACAGGATGATTACTTTCCAGACCTTCACCATTAAAAAGCAGATTTTCAACATGATCATTGCTGATACTTCCATACCGACTAATATATTCGATCATGGAATCCATATTGGACTTCAGTCTTTGCAATTCTTCGTCACTACCTGCTGCTTTTAGAACATGTCCTCTGGAGACGATTCGAAGGCGTGGAAATGCCTTTTTAAGAAGTTTTAATTTAGAATTGTTTATTCCGAAAAGATCTATCGGATCAACACCATCGAGGTCTATCGTTAAATCACTCAAATATGCTTATTTTTGGCCTTCAAATTTACTTAAATTTCCGTCGAATCCATGCCTATCATTACCTTAACTTCTGATTTAGGGTTAAAAGATCATTACGTTGCGGCTCTTAAAGGATCGATACTTTCTGAGGATCAAAGTTCGGTAATTGTCGATATAAGCCACCTTATTCAACCTTATAATATTCTGGAGGCTTCTTATATTGTTAAGAATACCTATCCAACTTTTCCGGAAGGTACCTTACATGTGTTGTTCATCAATATTGGCGACAATGACAAAAACAGATTCATCATTGCAGAACATAAAAAACAATTTTTTGTAGGTAGCGATAATGGAATTTTTTCTCTCCTTTTTAGTGAAGAAAATGAGGTGAAGTACTATGAGATAGAACATACCAGCAGTAGTACTGCCGTGAGTGAGATTTTTCTTGACGTACTCATAAGAGTGATCAAAGTGGTAAGCTCCGGGAGCGAATTGTCAGGTTTAGGAAGGAGAGTACATGAGCTAAGTCAGAAATCAGTGATCCAGCCTGTTATATATTCAGATGTCATTCGAGGGACAGTTTTCTACATCGACCGTTTCCATAATGCAATTACCAATATCACTCGCAAGATATTTAATGGAAATATAAAGGATAGGAAGTATTCCGTAATTTTTAACCGGAATATTTTAGTTAAGTTAAGTGAGGATTACGCTGATGTTCCCGAAGGAGAAATGCTTTGTATGTTCAACTCGGCCGGTTACTTAGAGATCGCTATAAATAAAGGAAAGGCGAGTAGTCTACTCGGTCTGGAATTAGGCAGTAACGTTTTAATCGAATTCGAATGATCACGAGAATTGTAAAAATGGAGTTTCGCAGCGATGAGGTAGATAGCTTTGTTAAACGATATTGGGAAGTGCAGCCTGTAATTTCAGGGTTTGAAGGTTGCACTCATGTTGAATTGCTAAGAGATGTTAATCATAATAACGTGTTCTTTACTTACAGTAAGTGGGAATCTGAAGAGCATTTAAATACATACCGCAATTCCGAATTTTTCAAGCAAACATGGATTTGGACCAAAGCACTTTTTATTAATAAACCTATGGCCTGGTCTGTAGAAGAGCAAATTAAATCGTAGCATGAAGGTTAACTTATGCCTTGGTGCCTATAGTGCTGTTTTTAAAGACTTCATTGCCAGCAAGCCTTTTACTAAGATTTTTCTCGTCACTGATGAAACAGTTTGGGGAATTTATGGAGAAGAGGTAAGAAACGCATTCGATCTCACCACCAGATCCATTTTTATACTGCCTTCTGGTGAATCGTGCAAAACACTTGAAAACATTAGGAAAACTTGGTCTTTCTTTATCGATAAGAAAGTTGACAAATCAACTCTCGTTATAGCTTTTGGTGGAGGATCTGTATCCGACTCAGTGGGTTTTGCTGCATCAACTTTCAAAAGAGGTATCGAAACTTTGTATATCCCAACGACTTTACTGGCTCAGGTTGATGCTGCCATCGGTGGTAAAACCGCGATCAATATCGGTGGCGTTAAAAATGTTGTTGGAACGTTTTCTTTTCCTCTTATTATTATTTCAGATACTCATTTTCTCAAATCCTTGCCTTCAGACGAGATTAAAAATGGTATTGCAGAAATGCTGAAACACTCCTTGCTCTGCAGTAAAGAATACTTTGACAAGCTGAACGCCAAAACAAAAGTTGAGGAGTTTATAAATGAAGACCTCATAATTGAATCTGCGAAGTTCAAGACAAAGGTGGTTGAAGAAGACCCATTTGATAAGAGTGAAAGAAAGCAATTAAACTTCGGACATACTATTGGTCACGCAATAGAATCTTTATTACTTCAGCAGAAAAAGGATATTTCTCACGGAGCTGCAGTTGCTGCAGGGTTGGTAATGGAAACTTATCTTTCTTATAAATACTTTGAACTAAACAGATCGGTTTATGAGGATGTACTAACAGCTGTTTCTAAATATTTTGATAAAGTTCAATTTACTGAACCTGATTTTGAAATGCTTATAGACCTGATGACATTGGATAAGAAAAATATTCACAATGAGATCTTTATGGTGATCTTACGCGATATCGGTCAGCAAGAAATCTTGGCAGTTTCTCCTCCTCAGATAAGGGAAGCACTTCATGTCTATATCAACTTATGATCGCCGAAATAAAAAAATCCAGCAAGAGATCTGGTGATATCACCATAAGCGGATCAAAATCAATTTCAAATCGTCTGTTGATCATTCAGCATCTTTCAGATAACCATTTTGAAATTAACAATTTGTCCACCTCGCGAGATACGATCGTGTTGCATAGTTTGCTCAATAATAAAGGCGGAGTGTTTTATGCTGAAGATGGTGGAACAACTTCACGCTTTTTGTTACCTCTGCTCTGTTTGATGGATGGAGAACAAAAGCTCACCGCATCTGACCAGTTGAGCAAAAGACCAATTGAACCACTTGTAAATGCTTTAGCAGAGCTTGGTGCTATCATCGAGTATCAGGAAAATAAAGGGGAGCTACCACTTTTAGTTAAATCCTCAGAACTGAGAGGAGGGAAGATCTCTGTTCGAGGTGACGTCAGCTCTCAATTTATTTCAGCACTAATGCTTATCGCTCCTTATCTCCGGGGAGGACTAAATATAGAACTCGAAACTGATCTTGTTTCCTCTTCCTATGTTACATTAACAAGTGATCTGATGATCAAATTTGGAGCAGAAGTGAGTTGGAAAGAAAATAGAATAATCATTCATGAGGGAAGTTATAAATCTCCTTCAGCAGAGTATATCGTAGAAGGAGACTGGAGTTCAGCTTCTTTTTTTATTGCATTAGGCGCTGTTTTAGAAAATTGCAAACTCAGACTGATTGGATTAGATCCCGGATCCAGTCAGGGTGATAGGAAGATAGTAGACATATTAAATTCTAAATGGATTTCTGTTGATCATTCGGGAAGCACTTTAGATCTGAAAAATATAGATACAACATTAGGATCTGAAGAATTGATCGATCTTAAGTCAACACCTGATCTCTTTCCACCTTTGGCTGCCTGCTATGCTTTGAACAACACCAATGTTACATTTAGTGGTTTAACACACTTGGTTTACAAGGAAAGTGATCGGTTTGGATCCATGAAAACAGAGTTAAAAAAGGTTGCTTGTGAGATCAGGAGAGAAGACGATAAGATTGTCCTGGAAACAAAAAATGATGATCTGAATAGAGATATTGCATTCAACGCTCACCAAGACCATAGAATCGCGATGGCTTGTGCTTTGTTTGCTGTAAAATATCGATCAGTAAGAATTCATGATGCCGAAGTAGTTAAGAAATCAAATGGAGATTTTTGGACTCAGTTGGGATCGATCGGTTTTGATGTTAGATTGTTACCCGACTGACCTAATCGCAAAAAGTAAGACACTAGTCGCAACTGCAGCATTTAGCGATTCCGCTTTTCCATATTTTTCTATTCGAATAGTGTGATCACATACTTCAATAATATCTGGATCAATACCTCGGGATTCATTACCGATGACAATGATAGAAGTAGGAGAAGTACCAACATCTTCAATATTATCACCATCCAGAACAGCAGCGAAAGAAGGCAATCCTGAGTTGGAAATATATTCTTTGATATCTCTTACGAATACAGGAATTCGGCCTACCGAACCCATGGCTGCCTGCACAACTTTTGGGTTATAGATATCGACACAATTTTCGGAACAGATGATCGCATCAACACCGAACCAATCGGCTGAGCGAATGATCGTACCCATATTTCCTGGATCAGATATACTGTCTAGTGCCAGGATCAAGCCATTCTCAGGAATGTCAGATCGTGTTTCATCTTCCATTGCAACAACAGCCAAGACACCCTGAGGAGTAGATAAATTGGAGATTAGTTTTAACTCCTTACTGTTGAGAATGATCAATTCACAATTTTCAGGAGTGTGCATTAAACTTTCAGCTGAATTTTCTAAGGCAAAAATGGTATGAATTTGGCTGTTATTCTTTAACAATTCATTGATAATTTTTGGCCCTTCTGCAGTGTAGTATCTGTATTTTTGCCTGAATTTTTTGAGTTGTAGTGATCTGACGAATTTTATTTTAGCTTTGGACAGCATAATGCATAGAGAATCTCGGAATTATAATATTTACTTAATACTCATCGGGGTCTTCCTGATCTTCACGGTTTCTTCGTGCAGCAATACCAAACAGTTAGCTGAAGACCAGGCCCTGCTCGTTAGCAATAAGGTGAATGTTGAAAGTAAAGAAAAAATTGTAAAGAAAAGAGAGATAAAAGATAACCTCAACAACTTACCAATTCAAGAGCCGAATAAAAAATTACTTTCATTGTTCAGACTGAAATTATGGTTCTTTACGGTGGCGAACAGGAAAAATGAAAATAAGTTTAGATACTGGATGAAAAACAAAGTTGGCGAACCTCCGGTAATCTACGACCCTGATCTCAGAACGCGATCTGAAAGCTTGATGAAAAACTACTTGAGCAACAAAGGGCATTTTTATAATGAGGTTACTTCCAAAGTGATTATAAAGAAGAAGAAAGCAAGAGTCACTTACAGCGTTAATCCAAATGTGGGATATGTTTTTGATTCCATCAGCTACACGGCGACGAACAACAGGATACTAAGTATTATCGAAGCGAAGAAGCAGAGCAGTGCGATTAAAAAAGGAAGACCATTTGAAGTGGATAAGCTAAAATTGGAAAGAGACCGTATCAGCAATGAAATGCAGAACCAGGGGTATTTCTATTTTAACAAAGGTTATGTCACGTATAAACTGGATAGCTCCAATACGGATCACTCCATTGATGTAAAAGTTGAAGTGAACCCTCCCTCAGACTCCACTGCGCATGAGGTTTTTTTTATTGATAAGGTCTATGTATACCCGGATTATAATTTCCAGAGGCCTGTTAAATATCAGGACACAACATTATATAAAGACTTGATAATACTATCCAACACTTTCCGTTTAAAACCAAAAGTGCTGCGCGATGTAATATATCTGCGCAAAGGCCGCTTTTATCGGAAGATGGATTATTCCCTTACTGTTAAGAGACTGACAGGTTTAGGGATCTTTAAGTTCGTCAATATACGATTCGATAATAAGATCGTCGATGGTAAGCACATGCTTGATGCTTACATTTATATGTCCCCATCCAAGAAACAATCCCTCGGTATCGATCTCGAAGCTAACAGCAATTTTGAAGGCCTCTTGGGTACCGGTATTTCTTTCACTTACGGTAACAAGAATATGTTCAAGATCGCTGATCTTTTTACTTTTAATATTACTTCAGGTATCGAGGTTGAATTCAATAAAGATGTCTCCTTCATCAATACAGCGGATATTAGTCCGGAAATAACCTATACTCTCAACAGATTTATTCTTCCCTTTCGGCTGAAAAATGTATCGAGAAATGCTAATCCTAAAACAAAATTTACGCTGGGTTATAATTTTCAAAAGCGGGTGAATTTCTACAACCTGCAGTCTTTCAATTTGTCGTTTGGATATGAATGGAATGAAGCAACAAATAAAAGGCATGTTCTAAATCCGTTTAATGTGAGCTTCCTAAATACCACAGATGAAAGCCAACAGTTTTTAGAAAGGTTGGAGGAAGATCCATTTTTGAAATCTAGTTTTGAGAATATCTTGATCTTAAGTGGGAATTACAATTATACGATCACCTCAAAAAATAAGAATGCTAAGAATTTCTTGTTTTTTAGGGGGAATTTAGATGTAGGTGGGAATATTTTAAATAGCATCATGGCAGTTACGCGGGCTGATGATGTAGAAAAGCCATACAAATTTCTTGGAAGGGAATATGCTCAATATTCAAAGATCGAAGGTGATTTCAGGGTATATCGGGAAATAGGCAGTAACTCAAGATTAGTACTACGCCTCGATGCCGGTGCAGGTTTTCCTTATGGGAACAGTGAAGTACTCCCTTATGTGAAGCAATTCTATGCAGGTGGTGCGAATAGTTTAAGAGCATTCGATGTACGATCTGTGGGTCCGGGTACATTTGCCGACTCTTCATTATCTTCCGGTGTATTCGGTGATCAGACAGGAGATATGATCATTGAAGCCAATGCAGAATATAGATTTGGAATATTCAGATGGATGAAAGGCGCTCTTTTCATTGATGCCGGAAATGTTTGGCTTATTGACAATCAAGATAAACCTAAGGGAAATTTCTCTTCAAGTTTTTATAAAGAGTTTGCAGTTGGCGCTGGAGCAGGAGTGAGGCTCGACTTTTCTTTCTTTGTGATCAGGTTTGATTGGGCAATACCACTCAGGGAGCCTTCCAGAGCAGAAAATGATCGCTGGGTAGTAGATAAACTTCAGTTTAAACAATTCAACTTTAACCTGGCGATCGGTTACCCATTTTAAACATCCACTGTTTTGCCTGCATATCGGATCACTCCTATGATCATTATGATCCCAATAATATATGCTATCCACCAACTGACGCCTATGGCGAATAAAACTCCACCGCAAAGAATGCTAATTATTCCAACTGTCAGAGCATAGGGCAATTGAGTTCGAACATGTTCAATATGATCACAACCCGAAGCAAGAGAACTTAAGATCGTTGTATCTGAAATAGGAGAGCAGTGATCTCCAAAAACTGATCCCGCCAGGATCACTGAAGAAACATTAAAGAATATAGGTAAGATAGCGTCCAGATTTCCTTCACCGAAATATATTTCACCCTGACTAAAAGCAAGGGGTAGTGCGATCGGAAACAAAATTGCCATCGTACCCCAACTAGATCCTGTAGCAAATGAAATAAATGCTGCGAGAATAAATGTGATCACCGGAAGCCACATCGGATTAAAGCCATCCGGAATTAAGGATGTCAGAAAAGTGGCGGTATGTAGTTGAGCTGTGACCGATGCCAGCGACCATGCTAATATTAAAATGACCACCGGAGTAAGCATACTCTTTATTCCACCAAGGAGAACGCTGGAAGATTCTGGCAGACTTAGTTTACGTCCGATTACCGAGAGTAAAATGGCAACAACGACACCGCCTGTCGATCCCCATAACAATGCAAAATATGGATCTGCATCTCCAACAACTGCTTGTATTTTTTGAAAGAATCCCAGAGATGCATCAGTCCAGATATTTCCACTTCCGGGATAGAATGTAAGTGCTCCAAAAACAATTGCAACCAATGTGAAGATCGGAATAATCGCAAATAGATAATTCGGACTTACTCCATGTTTAGTATCGAATTTTTCCTCGGAATCTTTGTCCGATACGTTAGAATGAATTAATTCTCCCTTTCGGGATGCTATTTCAGCCTTGTACATTTTACTGAAATCTTTATTCTTCCAGATGAGAATGAACATAAATAGTAGTGTGAGGAACGGATAGTGCGCATATTTCAGAGAATTAAGAAAGACCTGATAACTGGAGATCTGTGAGCGCAATCCTTCGGTATTTTTGATAACACTATCTATCTCACCTAATTCATAACCGATCCAGGTGCTTATAAAAGCAATTGAAGCAATTGGTGCTGCGGTGCTATCAACGATATATGCCAGTTTCTCTCTGGAGATCCTGAATTTGTCAGTTAACGGTCTTAGCGTATTTCCAACGATCAATGTATTCGCATAATCATCAAAGAAAATCACCAATCCGGTGAACCATGTGATAATCTGAGTACTACGTGCGGATTTTGCATACTTGCTCAATAGCTCCAGAAAACCCTGCATTCCTCCATTTTTAGTGATAATGGCCACCATCCCACCGATAAGTACGGAAAACACAATAATAGATGCGTGAGATGCATCTGCCAATGCTTCCACAGCTAGAGTCTCAACAACAGCGAAAAGTGAGTTAAAGAAGTTGCTGAATTGACCACCCATAATAAAGAAAGCTCCTAGCCAGATCCCGGCGAATAGCGAAAAGATTACCTCTTTGAATACCAAAGCCATCAGAATGGCAATTAAAGGCGGAAGGATAGAGATAAAAAGCGGAATTTCAGTCGTTTGTTTACTGCCTTTGTTAGATGAAATGTAAATTAGACTCGGATCGATCTTACTGTCAACTATATCAAACAGATATAGCCCATTTTCCATAACTGTGTCAATTATTGCTGAGCCATCAAAAAAACGTGCATTTATGGAATTTTCATTATACCTTACTTGTTGCAAGCCATTGAAACTCGATTGTTCTTTATCCTCCAGCAAAACAACTTTTAATTGAGAAACTTCGTTAGCTTGGATATAGGATATTTTGAAATCATCCGGAGCAGCCTGACAAGGAGTTGCTTTGATGAAAAGATAAACGATCGTAAGAAGAGTAAGTGTGAACTTAACGTGTAAGCTCTTGTATGAAAATAATTCTAGATTTGCCATAAAGTATAAACGGCTAAAGATAATGTATTCGAAAAAACATATACCACTCATCATCGCTTTATTGACCTTTGCTTTTTCTTCAGTAGAATCACAGGTTAATCTTTACCAAACTACAGATATTCAAGTAATTAAAGGGAGTCGGCTTTTAGAGAATGCTTTTGCGGGCGGCCTCAATAATCCACAATTCTCTTTAATAAACTTAGATAGCACCGGTTTAGATGATCTTTTCATTTTGGATCGTGAAGGACAGAAGATCCTAACATTCACAAATCAGGGAGTCCCCGGACAGACCAAGTATAAATATGAATTTCAGTATGAAGTGCTTTTTCCAAATCTAAAGGAATGGGCGCTTATTCGGGATATAAATGATGATAATATTCCTGATATCGTTGCGCATGCAAATCTTGGAATGAAAGCCTACAAAGGATCATATCAGAATGGTCTGTTAAAGTTTACACTTTCAAATTCTTTGGTAAGCTATGAATTTATAAGCGGGTCAGATACGAATTATTTGAACGTCTGGGTTGCAAGAGATGATGTGCCAGGTGTTGTAGACGTCGACAATGATGGCGATCTCGATATTTTAGCCTTTGGCCTGTTTGGAAATGCCGTCGAGTATTACAGAAACAGGTCGATAGAAAAAACAGGTCAGGCTGACTTTGGCGACTTTGTTAAGGAAGATGCTTGTTGGGGTCAATTTCAAGAAGCCTCACTAACCAATTCAGTAATTCTTGGTCCGTGCAAGAGCGGTAATATCATTCAAACAGGTGGTGCCCGTCATGCCGGTTCAACAATTTGTACTCCGGATTTTCAGAATGATGGAGATGTAGACCTAATTCTTGGAGATATCTCATTCTCTAACTTAGTAGCCCTGGAGAATATTGGTGATAGCAGTTTTGCTACCATGGGGAATCTGGATACCATGTTTCCTTTTTATGATATCCCTGCTAATCTTCCGATCTTTCCGGGATCTTATTGTTTAGATATCGATCAGGATGGGAAGGAGGATATCGTTGCAAGTCCTAATTCTAAAAGTGCTTCGATCACACAGGGGAATGTTTGGTATTATAAGAATACAAGCATCGGTTCAAATACCTCATACAATCTTGAAAATGATTCATTCCTCGTCGAGAGCATGATCGATGTGGGTGAGAATTCTTATGTGACTTATGTGAATTACAATCAGGATAGCCTGGTAGATATACTTGTGAGTAATTATGGTTATTACCAATTAGGAGGGAATGCACCTTCTTCTTTAATGATGTTAAAGAACATTGGTAGCACAAAAGATCCGAGGTATTTCGTAGAATTCACCAATTATGCAAATGTTAATCAGCTAGGACTATTTTCTGTCCGTCCGGCGTTCGGAGATATCGATGGAGACGGAGATGATGACATGATCATCGGTGAAGAGAATGGAGTCTTACACCATTTTAGAAATCTTGGTGGTGCAGGGAATTCATACACATTGGTTCTAAAGGATGCAAATTATATGGGAATAGATGTAGGGCAATTCAGTACTCCACATCTTTTCGATCTGAATGGTGATAGTCTTATCGATATAATTGTTGGTGACAAGGATGGTCACATCAATTATTTCCAAAATCAAGGCAGTTCAACATCTCCGATGTTTAATGCTATTGCAGATAATCCAATGCTCGGGAACATCGATGTTGCAGAGATGGGTTCAATAACAGGTTATGCAGATCCATTTGTACGAGTAGACTCTGTAGGAAAGATCACGATTTATGTCGGAAGCCAAAGTGGCAGGATCTTTCATTATGCCGTGAACCAAGACAGCCTGATGAACGGAAGTTTTGAATTGATCTACGACTATGTTGGACAAGTCGATGTTGGATCAAACAGCTCCATTTCCATAAATGATATTAATGCTGATGGTAAGATGGAATTTCTTGTAGGTAATTCACGTGGAGGAATAAGCGTTTATTCTGAATCGATATGGGATTCCGTATTTGTAAATCCACCTATCGATACTACAGATACTTCAGATACAACAAGCGTTGGATTTATCCGGTCACTGGAGAACATGGTGAAGGTTTATCCAAATCCAACCAGAGGTCTTTTCCAACTCGAAAGTGATTTAGCGATCCGTTCTGCATCGATATTCGATGCTGTTGGCAGAGAAGTAAGTTCAATAGAATTGAGATCAGCACTGAAGACATTGCAGATCGATCTCAGATCTTACTCAAAAGGGATGTACATCATCAGAGTAGAAACAGACCGAGGTCCGGTAAACAGTAAAATTTTATTGAAGTAGTTCACGTTTTCGTTTGCTCATTTGCTCGTTTGCGTGTGTATTCGTGTGTGTTCGTGTGAGTGGTCGAGATTAACGATCTGGATCTTCGGATGCATATTTTATCGATTGGTAGCTCCCAAGGCACATACGAGCACACGAGCACATGAGCACATGAACTAAGAAACTACCGCCATATTATCAAGAACAGCCATAACGTCTCTTACATGCTGAGCTGAATCCTGCAATAATGCATTTTCGTCATCATTAAGCTGAAGTTCAATGATCTTTTCAATGCCATTTTTACCGAGAACGACCGGAACACCCAGATAGATATCACTAAGTCCGTATTCACCTTGCAACCATGTGCAACATGGGAAGATTCTCTTTTCATCTCGCACGATCGTTTCGACCATTTGTGCTGCAGCAGCACCGGGTGCATACCATGCAGAAGTTCCAAGTAGGTTTACGATCTCTCCACCACCTTTCTTTGTTCTCTGAACGATCGCATCAAGCTTTTCATTAGAAACAAATTCAGTTACTGGAATCCCTCCAACGGTAGTATATCTGGGAAGAGGCACCATCGTATCACCATGGCCACCCATTAAAACTGCTTGAATGTCTTTTGGGGAGCAATCGATTTCAGTCGCCAGAAAAGCCTTGTATCTGGCAGTATCCAGAATACCCGCCATACCAAAAACTCTGCTGGAGTCGACTTTTGCCGTTAGATAAGCACAATATGTCATAACATCCAGAGGATTAGAAACCACGATGATCTTTGTATCAGGTGAGTGTTCAAGAATACTTGTAGTTACACTTTTCACTATACCTGCATTTGTTGAGATCAAGTCATCTCTACTCATACCGGGTTTACGTGGGATTCCTGAAGTAATGACGACAACTTCTGAATTTGCTGTTCTTTTATAATCGTTTGTAACACCGATAGTTCTTGTGCTGTAATGGTTTACAGCAGCAGTTTCCCAGATATCAAGGGCTTTGCCTTCAGCTACACCTTCTTTAATATCTAATAAAATTACTTCATTTACTATATCGTTATTTGCTAAAACGTTTGCGCAGGTGGCTCCTACATTACCTGCTCCTACAACTGTTACTTTCATTTTACTCTGGATTTTATGGATTTTTCGTGTTATTTTAATAGGATAATTGACTAAAAGCCACAAAAGTACTGATTTTCCTGAACAAGAATCACCTAAATGTTGTTCATGTATTTAATTAGGAATAATTTGTATTTTTGCAGCTGGTTACGCTATCACATATTATGAAAAAGTTTATACTACACCTTCTCCTAACAGTAATTTTATACCCTTTAGTTGGTCAGGATTATTGTGGAACAGTAATGCCCGAATCTTACAAACAGCACCTGATGAAGAAGGACAGAACACATTTGCAAAGTTCTTCCAGGGTTCTTCGTCAAATCCCAATTCAGTACCATATTGTTGGCGATGATGACGGAAACGGATATTTTACTTTAAGAGAATTGATTTCCTTACATTGCGATCTGAATGCGAATTTTGTAGGTGCTGATATAGAGTTTTATCTCTATGATGACGTGCGCTACATCAATAATGATGAGTGGTATGTTTTTCCGGGATTTAATGCCGGTGACCAGCTGATGAACGCCAATAACGTAAACAATGTATGTAACGTATATATAACAGAAGATCCAGCCGGTGTTTGTGGTTATGCCTATTTTCCCGGCTCAGGTCCGAATGGTGGTGGGATCGTATTGAACAAAGGATGCTCCGGTTTCTACAGCACCACTTTAAGCCATGAAATGGGCCATTATCTTGGTCTCCCCCATACTTTTGCAACGATAGGCGGCATCGAATTTGTCGATGGTTCCAATTGTTCAAATTCCGGTGATTTGTTTTGTGACACTCCAGCAGATTTTCTCGATTACCGATGGTCTTGCCCTTATATAGGGTCTCAAACTGATCCAAATGGCGACTTATATACCTCAGTTCTGGACGAAACATTATTTATGAGTTATTCTATGGATAATTGCCAGAACAAATTCAGCGTTATGCAGGAGTCTGATATGAATAACACAGTTTTATCAGGGAGACCTTATTTATTAAATCATACTGTTCCTGTTTATACTAATCTCGATACACCAAAGCTTAACAGTCCGATTGCCAGCATTAATACAATTTCTTCACAGCAGACAATTTTAGAGTGGGATCCGGTGCCGGGAGCTGAGTTTTATCATGTTCTCGTAACACACTTCTCAAATCCTTTCTTATACGATTTTGATCTTTTCGTAACAGGCACCTCGATTGCATTAGATGAACTATTACCTGGTGTGACTTACAGGTGGAAGGTAAAACCAATTACAAAAGCTAACGTCTGTGCAGATTATTCTAAGGAAGAAACTTTTGTGACTTCGGTTATCAAAGCAGATGTTACTCTTACTCCGCCTAATTGTTCAGGTAATTTGAATGGTGAGATCGAGATCATTCCTACAAGTGGTAAAGCGCCTTTCTTTTATGAATGGTCTAATGGATGGTTCGCAAATCCCGCTTTTAGCCTAAGTTCAGGAAATTATGACGTTACCATTACCGACTCAGACGGTAATCAGGTAATATTGAACTATGATTTGATCGAGCCTGCAGCTTTAGTTGTGGACGTTGTCGTAGATGATAATAATGCTGTTGCAAATGTTTTAGGTGGAATTCCACCTTACACTTATTTATGGTCAGATGGATCTTCTTCAAACACGCTCTTGAATGTTGGTCCGGGTAACTATGTCGTCAATATTACAGATGCTAATGGTTGTTCTGCGTCTAAAGGGTTCGTGATCTCGTCTATCGGTGATATTGCTATTGATAAGAACCTTATCAACGTGTATCCTAATCCTGTTCATCGTGATGATTTTATAATCGATGTTGCTATCACTAATAGTGATGAATATCTTTTGGAAATAATCAATATTGATGGTAAGGTAATCTACTCTTCAATTGAAAACTTAACACCGGATGCATATAAATTTGAGATTTCATCAAATGAACTTTCTTCCGGTCTTTATTTTGTCTCTTTAAAAAGTGCACACAGCTCTACAGTAGGCAGATTTACTGTCATCAGATAATCTCGATCTTTATCATATCCTGTGTTGATGGCTGCACTTTAAAACGGTCATCGACTTGGTAGCCTATAATTCCGCATATCTTTCCCCCGGATAAAATTATAGAGGTTTTCTCTTTCTCATGCAACGGAACCTTTTTATCTATAAAGTAATCGCTTACTTTCTTTTTACAGCGCTTTTCGGAATTTCCCTTTGTCATTCCCAATGGATAAAAGTAGTCACCTTGTTTCCAGCTGCGGATCATTAGCGGGAATTCTAATTTGGACTTGTCCAATTGAAGAATGTTTCCTGAAGTGTCTAACGTGAATGGTTGGGATAAACACTTAATACGTATTTTTTTGCCAAGATGTGTAATGCTTTCTTCTTTGTCAAAAATGTATTCGATCGAATCTTCAATTTCATCTTTTAATGTCAGGATCAGGAAATTTCTATCTCTTATCATTCTGTAGTTTTCGGATAAAATCTGTTTGCCGCTTTCATGCTTATCGAGTATATCTTCAACCTGGGTTGGGTTAAACCCATATTCATTTGTAAGCTCAAACAGTAAAACTTTTCCATATCCGTCATCGAGTAAACGTTTAGTATGAATATAAAGATCGATCCCTCTTTGCTCGGTATATTTTTTCTTTAGATCCTTGATCTGCCGCTTGTAAATGACTGCCATTTCCTGCCAGTTTGCGATATTCCTCTGCATTACATTTCTAAACGAAGGTTGCCAATTATCTATAGTAGGCAAGATCTCATTCCGTAAGTAATTTCTTTCGTACTTACTTTCTTTATTAGAACTGTCATCTCTATATTGAAGGTTATATCTTGATACATAGCCCAATAGATCTACCCTTGAAAATTCAAGCATTGGTCTGATTATCTTATCTCTCTTCATCTGCATTCCAGAAAGGCCGTCGATTCCTGTACCCTTTATAATGTTCTGAAAAACGGTTTCTATATTGTCATCTCTGTGATGCGCCACAGCTATCCATTCATACTTATGTTGGATTCGTAATTTTTCAAAAAATGAGTAACGGAGATCTCTTGCGGCTTCCTGAATTGAAACTTTATGATCCTTAGCATATTTCTCTGTATTCGCTGTCTCTAAATGAAAAGCGACTTTGTAATATCTTGCTCTTTCTTTGACAAATTCTGCATCAGCTTCGGATTCTTCTCCTCTTAGCTTGTAATTATAATGTGCAATAGCAA
This sequence comes from Chitinophagales bacterium, assembly GCA_013001465.1. GTDB lineage: Bacteria > Bacteroidota > Bacteroidia > Chitinophagales > JABDMM01 > JABDMM01. The sequence goes on from JABDMM010000077.1 coordinate 20,267, forward strand.
ATGGCAAACCGGCATCAAAATAGAGATGACATAACACCATCGAATCCAGTCCACCACTAACACCGATCAGTGTAATAGAATTGGGATGAAATAATCCTAGTTTCTTAAGCGTTTTAATAAATAGTTCAGTCATTCAAAATTGATGGTTTTCAGCTTCAAGAGATTGCCTTTCTTTTTCTTATTTTTGCGCAGATTTTATAAAAGTAGATTACAAAAATGAAGATATTAGTTCCGATCAGTAAAGTGCCGGATACCACGGCAAAGATCAGTTTTACAGACAACAATACGAAATTCAATAGCGATGGTGTGCAGTTCATCATGAATCCTACAGATGAATGGTTTGCTCTCGTAAGAGCAATAGAGATAAAGGAGAAATCCGGTGGTTCTGTTACTGTTATTAATGTAGGTGGGCCTGAGAATGAACAGATCATAAGAAAAGCGCTCGCAATTGGAGCAGACAATGCCATAAGGGTAGATACTGCAGATGACGATGCATATTTTGTTGCCAGTCAGATCGCTGCCCATGCGAAGGAAGAATCTTACGACTTGATCTTCACCGGTAAAGAGACTATCGATTACAATGGTTTTGAAGTTGGTGGTATGGTCGCTGAGATGCTGGATCATCCTTTTGTTACGCTTGTTAGCCATTTGGAGATCGAAGGAAATACAGTAACAGTAAAAAGAGATATTGAAGGTGGTCATGAAGTTGTGGAAGTAAATACTCCTTGTTCTATAAGTGCTCAGAAGGGTATTTCAGAACAAAGGATCCCGAATATGAGAGGGATCATGCAAGCAAGAACAAAGCCATTAGAGGTAAAAGCAGCTGTTGAAAGCGAAAAACTTACCCAGATCATCTCTTATGAACTTCCTCCTAGCAGAAAAGAGGTGAAGCTTATCGATCCTGAGAATGTGCAGGAACTTGTAAAATTATTAAGCGAAGAAGCGAAGGTTATTTAATAAAATTGAAAGAATTAACAGATGTCAGTATTAGTATTTTTAGATCAGTCTGAAGGGAAGTTTAAGAAGGCAGCTCATGAAGCTGCAACATATGCGAATAAGCTTGCTCAATCACAGGGTGGAACAGCTGTGGGAATTGCTTTCGGATCAATAGATAGCAATTCGTTGGCTGAGGCTGGAGAATTTGGTTTGTCAAAGGTCGTGCATGTTAACAATCCTGCTACGGATAATTATGACAGTAGGGCGTTTGCAAAGGCAATTTCAGCTGCAGCTGAAAAAGAAGGTAGCAAAACTGTGGTATTGTCATTTAATCAAAGAGGAAAGTCACTCGGACCCAGAATTTCTGTCAGGATGAAAGCAGGCTATGTTCCAGGAGCTTCTGCTTTACCGGATAGTGATGGAAACATTCCTAAAGGTGTTTTTTCCGGAAAGGCGATAGCGCATTATAAGATAAATACTGAAAAGAAAATTATAGCAATAAACGCCAATACGCTTCCACCTGAAAAGGTTGGAGGAAGTGCAGAAGTTGAAGTGTTTGATGGAGGTCTTTCAGAGACAGACTTCGCAGTTAAGGTAATATCGAAGGAAAAGCTTTCAGGCTCCATTCCATTAAGTGAAGCTGAATTAGTAGTAAGCGCCGGAAGAGGCTTGAAAGGACCTGAAAACTGGGGTATGGTCGAAGAATTAGCCGGTGTTTTAAATGCAGCAACTGCTTGTTCCAGAGCTGTTTCCGATGTAGATTGGAGGCCACACCATGAACATGTTGGACAAACCGGACTTACTGTCAGGCCAAACCTCTATATTGCAATTGCAATTTCCGGCGCAATTCAACATTTAGCTGGTGTAAATAACAGCAAAACTATCGTTGTGATCAATACAGATCCCGAAGCACCATTTTTCAAGGCTGCGGATTACGGCATAGTTGGAGACGCATTTGATGTGGTTCCTAGGCTTACAGAAGCGATTCGTAATTTTAAAGCTTCACAAAGCTAAATTGTTATTAATTTTGTAAATTAAATTGCTTTTTTGCAGGATTTTACGCTATTTAAAGACCTGAAAGTGCCTCTATGAACAAGATCGAATTGGATATTATCGCTCTATCACACAGTGTTACTCAAACTCATTCTTATGCTGTTATTCTTGGGGAAATGGAGGGTAACAGACGTCTGCCTATCGTCATAGGTGGTTTTGAAGCCCAAGCTATCGCCGTCGCACTCGAAAATATGAAGCCCAGCAGGCCACTTACTCATGATCTTATGAAATCCATCTGCGACACTTTTGAGGTCAATCTTCAGTCGATCATCATCAATAATCTCGTCGATGGAATTTTTTATGCACAACTTATTTGTGAGAATGATGGAAAGATCTTTGAGATCGATAGCAGAACCTCAGATGCTATCGCTCTGGCTGTAAGATTCGGTTGCCCTATCTATACCTATGAATTTATTCTTGAGTCGGCGGGAATCTCAACAGAAGAAGAATTCGAAGGAGAAGGCGAGGCTTCTGAAGTTTCTAATGTATCCATCGATGAAAGTCCTTCAGAAGAGGATATGTCAGGTCTTGAGAAGTATAATATAAATGAGCTCACGAGAATGCTGAAGAGCTCACTCGATAATGAAGAGTATGAAAAGTCTGCCAGAATTCGTGATGAAATTCACAAAAGGCAAAGCAGCTCTTAATGCTTATAGATATACTTCGCGGACTTCTGGGAATCACTGCCCTCATCTTTATAACTTACCTTCTCAGTAACAACAAAAAAAATATTGACTGGAAACTTGTAGGATCCGGTCTCCTCCTGCAGATCGTATTTGCTGTTCTTGTACTTAAGGTGCCTTTTGTGTATGGGATATTTAACGGTCTTGCAAAATTCTTCGTTGACCTCCTGGACTTCTCTAAAGCGGGTTCTGTTTTTCTTTTTGGTGGCCTGGTGGAGAATACACAGTCATATGGATTTATATTCGCTTTCCAGGTTCTACCAACAATAGTTTTCTTTGCTGCCCTTACTTCTTTACTATATTATTTAGGAATTCTTCAGAAGATCGTATTCGGCTTTGCCTGGATCATGAGTAAGACTATGCGTCTTTCAGGAGCGGAAAGCCTTGCTGCTGCTTCCAATATATTTATCGGTCAAACCGAAGCTCCTCTTGTTGTTAAACCATATCTCGAAAAGATGACAAAGTCAGAGATCATGTGTTTGATGACAGGTGGTATGGCTACTATAGCAGGCGGAGTGTTTTTTGCATTTATTGAGTTTCTCGGCGGTGAAGATCCCGAAATGAGGCGCGTCTTTGCGAGTCATTTACTTACAGCCTCCATCATGTCTGCCCCCGCAGCTATTGTTGCTGCTAAAATTTTGTTTCCAGAAAGTGATCCGGATCAGATCGATAGAACTATTGAAGTTCCTCAAGAACGAGCAGGTGCAAATTCTCTGGATGCAATTGCAAATGGAACAAAGGATGGTGTATTGCTCGCAGTTAATGTCGCAGCAATGCTCCTGGTATTTATCGCTTTCATTGCTATGGTGAACTATGGTCTGAAAAATTTGATCGGTGACTGGACCGGATTAAATGAAAAAGTGGTAGAGCTCACTTCAGGCAAATTCGATGGTTTTACATTAGAGTTTCTTTTTGGAATGTTATTCGCTCCTTTTGCATGGCTTTTGGGAGTGCCTTCTACTGATATTTTACTTGTAGGTCAGCTTTTAGGTGAAAAGACCATTATAAATGAGTTTGTAGCATATGCATCTCTTCAGGAGCTAAAGGAGCTTGGGGCACTGAAAGAGTTTAAATCTGTCTTAATTGCTACTTACGCTTTATGCGGCTTTTCAAATTTTTCATCGATCGGTATTCAGATAGGAGGGATCGGTTCTCTTGCACCTGGGCAAAGGGCTACATTAGCTCAACTCGGAATAAAAGCGCTTATCGGTGGAACTGTGGCTTGTTTTCTTACTGCCACGATAGCAGGTGTTCTGCTATGATGGCTGATATTCCAGAGGATTTTCATTTTCCATCTTTACTAAATACCATTTATTATCTTTCTTTAGGTAAGAAAAGTATTTTCGTTGGATCTGCCTGTCTTTGATTAAAATGATCTCCTGCACCTTCCATTCACCCCATTGATCATTCATGTCTCCTGTAATTCCTATGCTGTATTTGTCTGAATTAACGATCCAATTATGAAGTACATCAGCAGTTGCAGATAAGATTTTTTTATCTGTCGGGTTATCCATATGATAAGTGTCGTTAAAATTTCTGTTTTCATCTCCTCCAAGGTAAAGCATTGTTTCTGAAAGCCTTTCGAGATCTCGGTCCGATATATCTACCATAAGTTGGTCAACATATTCGTCAAAGTTAGACTGATCTGCTGGTTTCCTTTCCTCAGTTTCCGTAGTATTGTCCAAACTTGAAGATCCATTTTCTTCATTGGTACATGATATCAAAATTAGAATAGAGATAGTTGGAATAAGTACTTTTCTTAGCATAACTCGATCTTGAATTTTTACAGTCTCTGCCTTGTGTATATCTATAAAGGTGGCGGAGATATTTTATATATTTGCTGCTTTATTTATAAAGTTAATCCAAAGAATATGAATTCAGCCAGGCTGGTCTTATTTTTTCTCGTCTTTGCTTCCTTTTCTGCTTATGCACAGGATGATGATGGTCAGATAATCCTTAAAGACTCTTCATACTTGAAGAAGAAGGACATTATGAAGCAATATGAGTATGAAAACTTTCAAAGCCCTTTCAAAGCAAAAAAGAAGAGTCAGTGGGCTATTGGCTTGCTAGGTGGTCCTGCTTATATTGCAGGTGACATCAATCCGCAATTAGGTTGGGGGCTTGGTATGAATGCCGAAAAAGCTATAGGACACCTTGTTTCACTTCGTATGCAGGCGTTATACTCAGAGAATAGAGGTATCGATTGGGAAAATAATCACAATCACCTAAGTTATCTCACAACGTTAACAGATGTCAATGCTCAGGTTGTTTTCAACATAAACAATATCAATTTTTATAAAAGACAACCTTCTACAATTTTCTACATTTTCGCCGGTGTAGGTATGTCTACTACTAAAACCAGAGGAGACGTACTCGATGAAAATGGTAATCCATACAACTTCTCTGTTATCAACGAAGCTACTTCCGGTTGTATTTTTTGTCCTTCAGATGAGGTTGGCAGAAGTGATGTGAGACAGCAGTTGAACGAATTGATGGATAACAGATATGAGTCGACCGAAAACAGAGCAGCTACAGATCTTAGTATTGGCAGCAGAATTGTGCATCCTACTTTTTTAGGTGGTGCAGGAATTCGATACAGGCTTAACGAGAAATTTGATATTCATTTAGAGCATCGATTTTCATTTCACAGTGATGATCTGCTCGACGGAACTAACAAGCAAAATAACTCAGGAAATATCTCTCAGGGAACAGATATATGGCAATTTACCAATATTGGGATCTCCTGGAAAATAGGCAAGAGAGCTGAATCGCTTTACTGGGCGAATCCATTATATTCTCCACTGGATGATATTCGGGCATTAAAAGAAACGCTTGATGAAGGTAATTTCTTTCAGGATGAGGATGAAGATGGCGTTCTGGATCAGTTCGACCTAGATGGAAACACTCCTCCAAGAGTGGCAGTGAATACCAAGGGTGTAGCTTTGGATTCCGACAATGACGGGATTCCTGATTATCTTGATAAAGAGAGATTTACTCCTCCTGGATCACCTATCGACGGTAATGGAGTCGCACTGGATTCTGATGCAGATGGCGTGGCAGATATTTTCGACATGGAATCAAATACTCCTGCAGATGCATTTGTTGACATTCATGGAAGATCAATCAAAG
>JABDMM010000006.1 GCA_013001465.1 Chitinophagales bacterium
CCGATAAAGATGGCAGCAGCAGCGCCATATTCAGCATCCGTACCCATTAAAGCAGCAAGGATCAATGCTGAAGTTAAGATCGTTGCTATCGTAACACCGGAGATCGGGTTGTTTGAAGAACCCACAAGACCAGCCATATAGCCTGCAACCGAAGAAAACAAGAAACCTGCGATAACCATTAGAATGGACATCAGGGCTGAAATAGGCAGGTCTTGGATCTCGCGGAGGTAAATTATAAAAATTGGGATTACAAGAATCCCGGCCCCGATGATCACCCATGAAATAGGAGTGTCATATTCTGTTCTAACGAACTCCTTAACTTTGCCTTCGCTGGATTTAAAAGCATCCAATCCCTGACTAATTGCCGACCACAATGACTTTCGTATAGAGACTAAAGACCAGATACCGCCGATGATCATCGCACCCACACCGAGAAAACGGATCTTCGTACTCCATATCTCGCCACCCATTTCGATGGCAGAAGCCGCCTCAGGTGCTCCGTTCACGGCGATATATGCAGGAATAGCAATATACCATGAAATGACACCGCCCATAAAGACCAGAAGTGAAATATTGAGACCAACGATATAACCCACCGCCATGACTGCAGGAGTCAGATACGTACCAAAATACAAGTACGCCTTACCCTTAAGCAAACTCGCCACCTGAAATTCCGAAGACCAGAGCTTCATACCCTCGATAACAAATTTCGCACCTGCACCAACGAGTGAACCATAGACGAGTTTTTTGATGTAACCACCACTACCCTCTTCGCCAGTTTTTAAAACTTCAGCGGTAGCGATACCCTCAGGGAAGGTTAGTTTTTCTTTTACGATCAAGGCGTTTCTCAAAGGAATGGTAAAGAGAACACCCAAAACACCGCCACAAAGTGCGATAAGAGTTGTTTCGGTGTACGAAAATTCTTGCCAATAACCCATCATTACCAGAGCAGGAATCGTAAAGATCACGCCGGCAGCAAGTGATTCACCTGCAGAAGCAGCAGTCTGCACAGCATTATTTTCTAAGATATTCGCTGTTTTGAACGCTTTAAAAATCGCCATTGAGATCACTGCAGCCGGGATAGAAGCAGAGACCGTCATTCCGAGGAAGAGACCGAGATATGCATTTGCTGCAGACAGCACTGCAGAAAGAATAATGCCTAGAAGGATAGCTTTAACGGTTATCTCAGGTAAGATTGTCGAAGCTGAAATGTATGGTTTGTGGTCGTTCATTTAGAATCCTTTTGCGAAAAATACAAAATTTCATTTGCTCATGTGCTCATGTGCTCGTGTGTTCATTTGCTCGTTTGCTCATGTGCTCGTCACTTGTGTCGGGGAAAATTTCAAGCACGGTGTAATTCAATGTGCCGGTGTGCCAGTGTGCCAGTTATGGTGCGGCTTCGCCGCGTCGTAAGACTTTCTATTCTAACTTTATAAATAAAACTATTCTCTAGGAGCACATGAACACATGAGCACATGAACACACGAGCACATGAGCATATGAGCAAAATGAACCCAAGTTTGACTAATTTTGCATAATGCAAGAGACTATGACACGTAAACGATATCTAACCGATGATGGGATTGCTTTTTTCCGCTCCGTCATTAGTGATGAAAATGTGATTATTCCGGATGAAAACAATGCAGATTACGCTAAGGATGAAACTGAAGATCTCTTCTTTCAGCCTGAAATTGTTTTGAAACCTGCTACAACCGATGAGGTAAGCAAAATTCTTGCTTATTGCAACGATAATAAAATTCCGGTCACTCCACGAGGAGCCGGTACCGGTCTTGCTGGAGGCTCTTTAGCTGTTAATGGCGGCGTCTCTCTTTCGCTCGAGAGAATGAATGCGATCATCAATATCGATGAGAGCAACCTACAAGTTACTGTTGAACCGGGTGTGATCACTGAGGTTTTGCAAGATGCTGTTAAGGATAAAGGGCTTTTCTATCCTCCCGACCCTTCAAGTAAAGGCACTTGTTTTATCGGTGGAAATATAGCCAACAATAGCGGCGGACCTAAAGCTGTGAAGTACGGAGTTGTCAAAGATTATGTGTTGAATCTCGAAGTGGTTCTCGCCAATGGTGATGTGATCTGGACGGGTGCAAATGTTCTGAAAAACAGCACAGGCTATAACCTCACACAACTATTGGTTGGCAGCGAAGGCACTCTTGGAATCGTTACCAAAGCGGTACTGAGACTTATCCCGCACCCAGCTTATAATCTGGTTATGCTGGTTCCTTTCAACAATATGGAGAGGGCTTGCGAAGCGGTTTCAGCGATCTTTATGGGAGGTATCACTCCTTCCGGACTTGAATTTATGGAGCGCGATGCTATTGATTGGGCTGTCGATTACCTGGGCGATGTCACTATTCCTATTGAAGATAATATTGAAGCTCACCTATTGATCGAGGTTGATGGGAATGATATGGATGTACTATACAAAGATTGTGAAAAGATCAATTCCATTGTCGAGCAGTTTGGATGTGGTGAGATCTTGTTTGCAGACGGTTCGGATCAAAAAGATGAACTCTGGAAACTCCGCAGAAATGTTGCTCATGCCGTTAAGTCGCGATCAATATACAAGGAAGAGGATACGGTTGTGCCAAGAGCTGAACTTCCAAAACTCATACGTGGAGTTAAGGAGATCGGCAATAAATATGGCTTTAAGTCAGTTTGTTATGGGCATGCCGGTGATGGAAACCTGCATATCAATATTGTCAAAGGCGATCTTGATGATGAAACATGGAAAAACGAACTTCCAAAAGGAATTAAGGAGATATTCGAGTTAGTTGTTTCACTAAAAGGAACGATTAGCGGTGAACACGGTATAGGCTGTGTTCAGCAAGAATATATGCATATCGCTTTCTCAAAAATCCAATTGGATCTGATGAGAAATGTAAAAAAAGTGTTCGATCCCAATGGAATTCTAAATCCGGGCAAGATTTTTGATAGGAATTATACTAAATATTAGGACATGAAATTATTGCTATCTCTACTATTGGTCACACTTCCACTGAGTTTATTGCTAGCTCAGGATACCGACAATCAATCCGTGCCAGATTACGAAGAGACGCAGGATTATGTGGAAACTGAAAAAAAGTTTAACTGGGATAAAGTGACTATCGAACCAAACTTTGCTTTTGCCTTTTCGAGTAACCAGCTTTACCTTGGTCTGGCTCCTTATGTAGGTTACGAGGTTGCAAAAAAGTTCTATATGGGTCCGGGTATCATCTACTACTACACCAGATTCAAGAATGTTCAACCACTCGATCTCGATGTTAATATGCACACGATCGGTGGAGGGGTTTTCGCTCAGTATTTCGTCTATGACCAGATATTTACCAGGGCGAAATTTGAATTCCTTAACAGAAAGATATTTATAGGGTATACCAATAATAACGAACCGGTCTATAAAAAATCCAACGTTCCGGTGCTACTGTTAGGTGCAGGTTATAACTTATCCTTCGGCTCCAGGATCCAGTTCCCGATCATGATCGCTTACGATGTGATCCAGAATTCAGATTCGCCATATTTTTCAAACAGCAACTTCCCACTTTATATACAAATAGGCTTTGTAAGCTATTTCTGATTTTTTAACATTCCATCTCTAGGATTCCAAGCTAGTATTTATAGTTTTGGGACAGATGATATTATCGCGTCTTCCACAATATATCGGCATTTCTATTCTCACATTTATTCTGCTGCTTGTGACACAGCAAAAGGTTAATGGGCAATCTCCGGCATATACATACCACATTACTAAAACCACAGATCACATCATGTTGGATGGTGATCTCTCTGAATCGGTATGGCAATCGCTGCCTAAAACTTCCGTTTTCACTCGAAACTACCCGATCGATACCGGAAGAGCATTGGCTAGAACACAGATCATGTTATGCTACGATGATCGGAACATTTATGTAGCAGCGATCTGCCACGATTCGATCAACGGGAAGTACGTTGTTGAATCCTTAAAAAGAGACTTTAGCTATCCTAAAACTGATGCTGTAGCAGTTTTCATAAACCCATTCAATGATCAGACCAACGGTTTTAGTTTTGCTGTTAATCCTTATGGTTCGCAGAGAGAAGGCTTGGTAGCAAATGGCGGTACTTTTGGTGTGACGACTTCGTGGGATAATAAATGGTACAGTAAGGTAAAGCGGATCGAAGGTCAATGGATCGCTGAGATCGCAATTCCCTTTAAATCTTTGAGATATAAAGCTAGCACGAGCGAATGGAACATCAATTTCGGTCGGCAGGATCTTAAACTAAACGAGAGCAGCACCTGGGTTCGGGTTCCAAGGGGATTCAATGTCGCAAACCTTGCTTATCACGGTAAACTGATATGGGATCAACCTCCTCCAAAACCGGGAGCGAACATTGCAATTATCCCTTACGGTATTTCCAGGTTAGATATTGAAAATGATAATCCGCCTTTCGATAGAGATATTCAGTTCGATATGGGACTCGATGCGAAGGTGGCAATAGGATCTGCCCTAAACCTGGATGTGACTGTCAATCCGGATTTTTCCCAGGCGGATGTGGACCAGCAGGTCATAAACCTCGATCGGTTCAGCATCTTTTTCCCCGAAAAAAGGACTTTCTTCTTAGAGAATAGCGACCTGTTTGCAAATTTTGGGTTTTCGAGTATCAGACCATTTTTTTCAAGGAGGATCGGGTTGAGAAATGGTCAGACCGTCCCAATTTTAGGTGGACTTCGACTTAGTGGTAACCTCAATGACAAACTCAGGGTTGGCTTAATGAATATTCAGACCGAAGGAGTTGAAGGCTTGGCGGAAAGTCAGAATTACCTTGTAGGTGCGTTTCAGCATAAAGTACTGAAGCGCTCGAATATAGCGGCAATATTGGTAAACCGGCAAGCATTCAGTGACTACTCAGCTATAAAGGGTGATTTCAACACCGTTGCCGGATTGGATTTCAATATAAATTCTGCTGATGACCGCATTAAAGGCAAGGTCTATTATCATCAAAGCTTCCAGGAAGGGAACCCCGGTGATGCGATCTCCCAGGCACTGTGGCTGCAATACAGCGATGCGAAGTGGTATCTGGCATATAATCACGAATATGTAGGCCGAAATTACCGCGCTGATGTCGGCTTTGTGCCGCGAACGAATTTCATACGCTTTGAACCCATCGCAAGGCGTAATTTTTATCCCAAAGGAGGAAAGATAAATCGTTACCAGATCGATCTGTATCAAAGTTACTACCTGGATAAAGATTTCGACATGCTGGACAGGGTGATAAAGCCTGCGTTTTTGGTCTACTTTGAGAACCAGTCGGGTTTTGAGATATTTTACAGGGATCTACATACAAAACTGGTCAACAGTTTCAACCTGATCGGGGAAGGAGAACCTTTACCTCCGGGCGAATATAATTACAGGAATGTGGGAATCGCATACGAATCGAATTTTCGAAAGCCTTTTGCATTCTTTGGCCAAATCGAGTATGGAAGTTTCTTCAATGGGGAAAAATTATCTTATGAAGTTGATCTAAGATACAGGATAACACCATGGGGATCGATCTCAGTGAGTTTGGAGAGGAACCATATCGATCTGCCCGAACCATATTCTGATGCGGATCTGACTTTTATCGGACTTGAAAACGTGATCACACTCACCACAAATTTATTCTGGACAACATTTCTTCAATATAACACACAAGCAGACAACATCAACCTGAACAGCAGGATCCAGTGGAGATATAAACCACTAAGCGATCTGTTTGTGGTTTATACTGATAACTATGATACAGATGTAAGGAGCAAGAACAGATCACTGGTCATCAAGTTGAATTACTGGTTTAACC
>JABDMM010000034.1 GCA_013001465.1 Chitinophagales bacterium
CCATTCACATTAAAGATCATTTCTTTATAACCACCTACAGTTCCCTCGGTATAGTCACTTACTTCGATCTTCCATCCTTTCGTTTCGGCATATCTGGAATACATTCGGAAAAGGTCACCTGCAAAAATACTAGCTTCATCACCACCTGTTCCTGCTCTGATCTCGACGATGGCATTCTTCGCATCTTCAGGATCTTTTGGAATCAATAATAATCTGATTGTTTCCTCCATTTCCGCCACTTTCGGACTCAACTCCTCTATCTCCCCTTTTGCCATGCTTTTAAAATCTTCATCTTTTTCATTCGATAAGATCTCTTTGGCGTTATTCAGATTTGACAAAAGGTCTTTATACTCTTCGTAAGCGTCTACGATCTTTTGCAATTCCTTGTAGGTTCTGTTCAATCGAGTATAGCGAGCCTGATCGGCTATCACATCCGGTGAACTAAGTTCGTTTTGAACCTGTTCCCACTTCCCTTTTATGGCTGCAAGTTTATCGAGCATTCTGCAAAATTAATAAAAAGCCTATGCTAATTATTATAAGTGTAAACTGTATTGGATCTATGTATTGACAAGTTCTTTTTGGAGGATACTTCTACTCTACCAACAATTTTCGCATCTACTTTAAAGTTGGCGGCTATGTCAATTATACTTTTGGCTGTTTCGGTATCAGTATAGATCTCCATGCGATGACCCATGTTAAATACACGATACATCTCTTTCCAGTCGGTATTAGATTCGGATTGAATTAAATCAAACAAAGGCGGCGTTTCAAACAAATTATCTTTTATAATGTGCAGATCATCCACAAAGTGAAGCACCTTGGTTTGTCCGCCACCACTGCAATGAACAACACCATCGATCTTTTCTCTATGTTCTTCGATCACCTGTTTCATTATTGGAGCATAGGTTCGGGTTGGAGATAAAACCAATTTGCCTGCATCAACAGGAACACCATTTATCTTATCAGTCAATAATTTTGAACCACTGTAGATCAAGCTTTCATCGATACTATGATCATATGTTTCAGGATACTTTTTGGCTAAGTCTTTTTTAAATACATCGTGTCTTGCCGAAGTCAAACCGTTTGACCCCATACCCCCATTGTATTCCGACTCGTAAGTTGCTTGTCCGAATGAAGCCAAACCCACAATAACATTACCGGCTTTGATCTTTGCATTGTCGATAACCTCAGATCGCTTCATTCTTGCAGTAACGTTTGAGTCAACGATCACAGTTCTGACAAGATCACCAACATCGGCTGTTTCACCACCTGTAAGTATCATGTCGATTCCATGTTTATTCATTTCATCGATGAATTCGGCGGTACCAGTTATTATAGCTTTTATAACATCTGCCGGAATAAGGTTCTTATTTCGACCGATCGTTGAGGACACAAGTATGTTATTATAAGCACCTACACATAGTAGATCATCAAGATTCATCACTAGTGCATCAATTGCAATGCCTTTCCATACAGAAATGTCACCGGTTTCTTTCCAGTATGCGTAAGCCAAAGATGATTTGGTTCCGGCACCATCAGCATGCATGATGTTACAATACTGTGGGTCCTCACCTAAAAAATCAGGAATGATCTTGCAAAATGCTTTGGGGAAGAGTCCTTTATCGAGGTTTTTTATTGCTGCGTGAACATCTTCTTTTGAAGATGAGACTCCTCTTTGTTTGTATTTATCTTCTTTGTTCATTACAAGGGGTCGAACTTTAACCGCGAAGATCGCAAGGAAAAAGCAAAGCTCGCAAATATACTTTGGTCAATAGTCGAACAAAAAACCCCCGCTGTTGGGCGGGGGCTGAAATTTATTTCTTAGGAACGTAATCCGTCCGCAGCACCTGGAACTCTGTTCTTCTGTTTTCCTGGTGAGCTGCCTCTCTTTCTTTTTCTGTCTTCATCTTTAAGATATCAGCTTTACTAACTCTTGGTTGTGTTTCACCATATCCTTTAGATGACAGTCTGTCTTTAGCTACACCATTCTTGATCAGGTAATCAACAACAGATTTAGCACGACGATCAGAGAGATCTACGTTATATTCATTTGTTCCTCTTTCGTCGGTGTGAGACATGATCTCGATAGTGATCGTTGGATTCTCATCCAAAGTTTTGATCAAGCCATCAAGTTCTTTCTTAGATATTGCACGAAGAGTTGCTCTGTCGAAGTCGTAGAAGATCTCAGGTAATTCGATCGGCTTCTCTGTCGATTTCAAAGGGAAATCGAAGTTTCCAATGAAAGTCTTTGATTCGTCTAAACCAATAGTTGATACCTCTAAGAATTTAGTAAGGTAACCGGTATAAGATGCAGAGACTTTGTATTTTGTGTTAGGTTTTAACTTATATGTATAAGTTCCGGCATCTCCTGTTGTATATGAAAGCGATGTTCCATCGCTACCGAACAATTCAACGATTGCACCCGGTATCGGATCTTTTGTATCCGTATCATAAACTTTACCTTTTATAATAAAGAATGTTGGAGGAATTACGAAAGCATAAATGTCTTCACTACCGTTTCCACCTTCTCTTCCAGAGCTTAAGTAACCGGTACTATCGGTATCGAAAGTCATTGCGAAGTCGTCAGATGGAGAGTTGATCGGTGATCGGATATTTTCAGGATCACCGAAAGTGGCTCCTTGTTTCTTTGCTTTGAAGATGTCTAATCCGCCCATTCCACCTTTGCCATCAGAGGAGTAATACAGATCTCCGTTCAACGCAAAAGTTGGGAACATCTCATCACCTTCCGAATTAAAGGTCGCACCCATATTTTCAGGTGAGCCCCATGAATCAGCTCCGGAATCATAACTCACTTTATATAGGTCTTTCCCACCATAACCACCGGGCATATCAGAAGCAAATAGGAACAATTTTCCGTCCTGTGAAAGTGCAGGATGCCCAATATTATAGTCGTCAGAATGAAATGGTAGAGCCGTAGGCTCAGACCAAGTCTTTCCTTGCAATTTAGTTACGAAGATCTTGCAATTATCAGGGCGATCCTTTACTGTATAACATCTAGTAAAGAATAACCTGTTAGTGTTAGGATCAAAATAGATCGAGCCTTCACTTTCTTTAGAATTTACTACTTCATCATCGATCGGTTGAGCTAAACTCCATTTTCCGTTGTTGTCGATAGAAGCTTCAAATATGTCAAACTCTTTTTGCCCTGTCCAACCATCGTTCTTCGAACCGGTTGATTCTTCTCTTGAAGAAGTAAAGTAGAGTTTGTTTCTCTCTTTGTTAGCGAAACTAGTAGAGAACTCATAATAAGAGGTATTCAATGCGTTCACATTATCAACACGATGACGTGTTGGTTTGTCTTTCCATCCCTGAGCAACTTCGGCGCTGGCAACACCTGCTTTTGCACGCGGGTCTCCGTTTGACTCTTCACCGTAAGTATTGTAAGCAGCAATTGCTTCGGCATACTTACCGTTAGACTTCAATGCATCACCGTATTTAAGATGTACAATAGGGTCATCGTACTTTTCGTCGATGGCTTTCTTATACCAGATCTCAGCTTCAACGCTGTTACGGATCTTTGAATAACATTGTGCAGCTTTATAAGCAACCTCGGCTTTGAGCTCGGGCTTCTTCGCCTTTGCATAGCATTTCTTGTATAGTTTCAGGGCACTTTGGTAGTCGGCCTGCTCATAATAAGTATCTGCTTTAAAGGTCTTGCTCTTCTTTTGTGCGTACGTGGTTTGTGAAACCAGGAAAAAACACAGAAAAATCATTAAGATTTGTGAGAACTTCATAAGGTGATATGATTAACGTAATTGCGTGTTTTTCAATTCAATTCAAGCAAAGAAATAGATTTTTTCTCTTTTATCAAAGAGTGCTAAGATAATACTAAATATCCAATCCAAAAGGCTGAAAAAAAATTTAAAAAAGCAGCCTTAACAGCTCAAAATGAACTATTTGCTACTTCAATGTGATCATCTCTCGATACTTTGGCAGAGGCCAGATCTCATCATCCACAATGATCTCTAATTTGTCTACATGCCGTCTGATATTTTGAAGGTAAGGAACAACCTTATCATGATAGGAAATCGCGCATTCTCGAGGAGACTCAATTTTGTTGGCTTTTCTTCGAGCATCTGTCATTTTATCGACCAGCACTTTAATTTCCGCAATATGATCCGAGATCTCCTTTACGATGGCAAGTTGGATCTTGTAATACTCTTGACCAAGTTTCAGATTTTGTAATCCATTTATATTCTGTACCAACTTTGTTTGATAGGTTATGGCAGTTGGAATAATATGATTAATTGCAAGATCACCGGCAACTCGAGATTCGATCTGTATCTTCTTAGTGAATTCCTCTAACAGAATACTATGACGAGCATTTATTTCAAGTTCTGTGAAAACTTCATTCTTTGTGAATACCTCGACAGACTGTTTGCTTAAATAAGCGTCAAGTGCAATTGGTGTTGAAGTAATGTTGGACAAGTTTCTTTTTTTCGCTATTGCTTTCCACTCTTCACCATATCCATTCCCTTCAAACAGTATATCTTTTGACTCGACAATATACTTTCTCAATACACGTAAGATAGCTACATCCTTTTTTACTTTCTTATTGATCAAAGCATCAACTTCTGTTTTGAATATTTTTAATTGATGTGCAACGATCGTATTCAAAACGATCATCGGAGAAGATGAGTTTGTTGATGAGCCAACAGCTCTGAATTCAAACTTATTTCCTGTAAATGCGAATGGCGAAGTCCTGTTTCTGTCGGTATTATCTTTTAATAATTCCGGGATCTTTCCAATGTTAAGTTTTAACTCAGTTTTAAGCTCGGGCGACATCGAACCTTTTGTTGTTACTTTCTTTTCGATCTCTTCAAGTACTGATGTCAATTGTGATCCAATGAATATCGACATGATCGCAGGAGGTGCTTCATTTGCTCCTAAGCGGTGTGCATTACCTGCACTTGCGATAGATGCTCGCAGAAGATCAGCATTATCCTGAACTGCTTTAATCGTGTTGATAAAGAAGGTTAAGAACTGCAAGTTGGTTTTCGGTGTACTTCCGGGAGACAACAAGTTCTTTCCTGTGTTAGAAACAAGTGACCAGTTGTTATGCTTACCACTTCCATTGATTCCTGCGTAAGGTTTTTCATGTAGTAGAACTTTCAAATGATGATTGGCCGCAACCTTATCGATCAAGTCCATCAATAATTGGTTATGATCTACTGCACGATTTATT
>JABDMM010000045.1 GCA_013001465.1 Chitinophagales bacterium
GGAATACAGACCGCATTACCGCTGGCAGCACTTCCTGGTTTTTCTGATCTATCCTTTTTTGTCTATGCTCATTCTCTTTGTCGGTGATTTTCTGATCTTCAGGCAAACGAAAAATGCAGGTATTGTAGATAAACATCCCCCTAAGGAGTGGATAATTCTAATTTGCAGTAAGCTTTATTATGTGGCACTGGTATTCGTCATCCCGCTAATATTCTCTCCCTGGTCTTTCACCCAGATCCTTCTTGCATTCATAAGCTTCCATCTGATCAATGGTTGGATCATCGCTTTTGTATTCATGCCATCTCATTACTTCCCTCAGGCAAGCTACTATGAGCACTCGGAAAAGAAGCATGAGTGGTTTGAACACCAGATGAGTACGACGATGGACCTGTCACCGGGCAATAGGCTCATATCCGGGGTATTAGGGGGATTGAACTTAAATGTAGCACATCATCTATTTCCAAATTTCTGCCACACCCATTATTTTGAGATCTCGAGGATCATACGGGAAGAGTCTTTGGCTGAAGATGTCACATATTTCAATCTCCCGTACAGCAAAGCGATAAAAGAACATTGGCGGTTTTTAAAGGAGTTAGGTACTGCCGAATGATCCGCTGGCTCTACCTGATACCTTTCTTTCCCTTGATCCAGTTTATCCGGATGCAGGTTCTCTATGGATGGATGCCTTTGGGCAATTGGCGGCTTGTTATGCTATGGTGCATAAAACTGTTCCTGTTGGAGCCTCTTCGCTTAATTGAAGCGATCGTAATGGCGATCTTACCTGACGTAGATAAACAACCTGTTTTAATACTGGGGTTTTACAGGAGTGGAACCACTTACTTGCAGGAACTGCTTTCATCCGGAAAAACGAAAACCACTCTTACCTTGTTTCAATCGGTGTTCCCCGAAATTTCGCTGTGTTTTAGCTGGATATTACAGCCAATTCTTAATGGTATAAGCAAATTTTCAGGGTTGCAAAACCCTTATCATAAAATGGACTTCAGTTGGAACTTCCCGGGAGAGGAGGATGTAGCTATCAACGCTTTTATGTTTCAAACAGACTATAACAGGATTTACCAATATCCATCGCAATACTTAAAGTTGAAAAAGAAATACCAGGAGTTCGAAACAACTGGATCCGGAGAACAATGGATAGAGAATTACCGCTACTTGCTAAAAAAACTCCATTACATCAACGGAGGCAAACGCGAACTTGTACTAAAGTCTCCTCCAAACCTTTACCGGGTGGGTTTGTTAAAGAAAGAATTTCCGGGGTTGAAATGCATATTTATCCATCGCGACCCATTCGAAAGCATTTCCTCAGCACAACTATTGTGGAAACTCAATAATTCATTTTCTTTTGAAGAATACACCCAAACTGAAGCCGAACAGATCTTGCTGGATCAATATAAAAGTTTTTATAATGCTTTTAATGAGCAGTCTTCTTCAATTGATCTGTATACGCTGAAATTTGAAGACCTTGTATCTGATACGGAATACTCCATTAAGGAAATATACAATTCGCTTAAGCTCACAAATTGGGATATCGACTATCCGGCGATCCAACGTACGATCCAAAAGCGGAATCGAAAAGAAGAAGTTCTGAAGAGACAGCCTCCACCATTTGTTCAGGATCCTGAGATCATAAGGATCCGGGCGGATCTGGGTTATGTGGATGGACAAAATGAGACACTTAAGCAGGGTGTCTGAAATATTGGTGGGCATATGGTGTGAGATAATTTATAACCACAGAGAACGCTAATTTAGCACAGAGTTACACATAAAGTTAAACCCTCGAGATCTCTGCTGTTAGATAGCATATAGATCGTTGTGAACTAAACAAAGATTGCGCATCCATCCTCAATGCCCCATTATAATTTCAAATCTGCCCCATCTCTGGCCGCATTGCTAATGTAATTTCAAATACTATGTAAAAGAGACCAGCAGCGATTAAGATCGATATATTGTCAGGATTGAATGCGAGTAAAACCGCCAGGTGTAATAGTATAAAACTTCTCACCGTAGAGGTAACTGGTAAAACTGTATTCGTCTCTACTTTTTGTTTTGTTGTATGGGCGTAAATCTGACCGGTGAGATAAATAATCAGAGCTATCGAACTTATTACTATCGCCTTTAAATCATGTTGTACTAATTTGAAACAGGAGATCAGGCTGATTATAATAAAGATATCTGAAACCCAAACTGCTGCGTTCCATCCAAAAACTACTGGAAATGTTTTATAACCTGATTCCCTGTCTGCAGTGATGTCTTTCAGGTAGCCGATCAATACAAATGTGGCGTACGAGAAAAAACTCAGGACAATTAACATCTGTAAGGATTTATCTTCCAAGGCGCTCAGGCTTTTTCCGGATATGGAAAGATAACCCATAATGGGTAGCAGAGCTACAATCCATGCATTGTAAAACGGACCGCCCCACCAGACTCTGCGTTTAACAAAGGTATATGTGTACAAACCTGCAACTGAAAGCACGCATAGTAAGATATTCCATAGATTAAGATATACAAGCACAATGGTAATTAGAAAGAGACCGGTAATACTAACTGTGGCAACGGATTTTGTGCTGACTATCCCCTTCGATAGTGGCCTATATGGGGCGGAGATCTTATCGGTGTCTACCTGAAAGCAATCAGTGAGTGCTTGCCCAAAGCCATATGCGAAGAAAAGTGCTATAAAAGTAAGGATGGAGTTTATAGAGAAAAGTTGATAGTCAGGAGCTACCGACATGCCAGCCCAGGCCGTAACGGCTGAAATAAACAACAGATACGGCCGCATGTGTATCCAGTATGCTTTCCAAAAATGGAAAGAATTTATCTTATACATATGGTCTTGTTGCTCCATAAGTTGATCATTGCATAACATTAATTGCAGCCTTTATCACTGAGTAACTGATGTCTTTGGCCATCACCACTTCACCATCCATTTCCAGGGGAACGTGATCACTTGTGGTGATCTTGATATCAGCTACAGAGTATGATTCCCTTTTGCCAGTGGATCCGAATCGTCCATTGGAAAGATCGAACAATAATTTTATCAATTCTTTTTTATTCATACCCTCACATATATTTAAACTTAACATTCCGTCACTGGGAGAAAGGTTCTGATCGAATTTCAAATAACCCGAGATATGAGGGTTTTTCAAGACCACAATATAACTAACAGACAAGTCTTTTTTGTGATCTTTAAATTCAATTTGTGCCGGGTAATTTTTGTATGTGAGGATCGTTTTTATTATCGTGTAAAGGATAGCAAGGTTAGTCAAACGGGATTTAGTTGATCTGATGATCCTGTCTTCATGGTTAAATAACTGATTAGCTGAAGCTCCCAATCCAAGGCTTGAGTTTGAAAGAAAGTACTTTTGTTTATGGGTCTGATCGATCCCGAAATAATTGATGCACCCCACATCTGTGCGAATGGCTCTGTCAATATCAAGCTGCACCGGGATCTTGTTTATGAATTGCTTATTCGGTTTTAGTATATCATTACTCGACCCAAGGCCTATAAATCCCAGGCTTATATTTTCGTTCCTGTGATTATTCATCAGTTCGTTGAGGATGATATTTGCACTACCATCTCCACCTGCAGATATAATCGCTTTTACTTGATTGCCGTTAATGAGCGTACTTAAACATTCCTTTATATCAAATGGCGTGTTGTATTCGACAGTCTCTGTTTCGCAGAACTTGTTCAATACAGAAGCAGATATTTTTTTCCAGCGCCTGCTGGCTCTACCATCATTTGCATCAAGGTTTACCAGGATAGCCGTTTTTATGCCAGACGTTATCATTCCTGTTTATCTTTTAGCAAAGAGATTAACAGTAAAGGGACCAGAAAAAGGTCGGCAAGCAAGGCAAACAAGATCATTGCGCTCACCAGGAAACCTACTATGAATACATCACCAAAAGAAGAACTCAACAATACGATAAACCCGCTAAACAATAAGATGGATGTTGTGATGATAGCTTTACCTGTTTCAAGCAGTGTTATCCTCACAGAGTCTTTAACCGAAAAACCTTTAGAACGTTCAATTTTGAACCTGCTTAGAAAGTGGATCGTATCATCTACAGCTATAACAAAGCCGATGGTGAAAATGATAGATGTTGTTCCCCTGAGTTCTACTCCTGTAAAACCCATCAACCCGGCAATTAGGATAAGTGGGATCGTATTCGCAATTAATGTGATCCATACCATTCTATAACTTCTGAACAGTATACCGATCAATAAAGCAACCGCAATTAATGCGATCAGTATACCCCATATCATATTGTTTATCCTGTGCTCATGACCCCTGTCGATCATAAGGTCCATTCCAACAAAACGAAAAGAAATGTTTGAGGTATCGATCTCATTTGTGATCCATCGGTTCAATTTCTCATTCATTTTTTGGATTTCCTTTCTCCCGGAATCTACTGTCTTTGCTGTAATTCTTCCAAATTTACCCGACTCATCCACTACTTTCCAATTGCTGTTCTTGCGGAAACCGGATATCCGCTTCTCATAATTACGGATCTTTTCTTCAGAATCTGGTACTTCAAGAGGTGGCAGACTCCTGTCAAAAACCTTGCTTATCCAATGATACCAAGTTACCGGCGATATCACATTCCTAAATGAATTGTCCTGTTGTAAGTGGACGTGTAATTTCCGTATTTCTGCAATTACCGCCGGATCGCTTAGGCTTGCATTACCTTTCATTTCAATGGCTAGTTCAAGGCTTCTGCTTCCACCGAGCTGCTCTTCGAAGAATCGATAATCAGTCTTCAATCGATGGTCCTTTGGGATGTTCTTGATCTGAAGATTGTTTGTGTTTATTTCTGAAATGCCATATCCTGACAGGACAAGACAGATAAGGATCACAAATAGTATTCTCTTTTTTTGATGAATAGCTATTTCATAGATCTTCCCAGAAAGCCAGTCCCACTTAAGAATGTCCAGGCTTTGTATTTTGTACCATTTGAATGGGAGAATTGATAGAACGGCCGGTATTAGAAGGATAGATATGATAAAGGCAATTAAGATCCCTATAGAGGCATCTATTCCAAAATTTTTAAGTGCCGGCGTCTTCGAAGTCGTGAGTGTGAGAAATCCAAATATAGTGGTTAAGGAGGTAAGCCCGATGCTAAGGCCAACTTCACGGATAACGATACGTATAGCTTCTGTCTGCGAACTCAAGCGGCCTGACTCAAGCTTGTACTTTGTAATGATGTGGATACTGTCTGATATACCGACTATCAAGATGATGGTTGGAAACAAACTGGACATGATCCCCAGGCTTCTACCGCTCAATGCTAAGAACCCATATAGAAGAACCAGGGCGATGATCATTGAAGACAACGGGAGCAATACTCCTGAAACTGATCTGTAATATATATAGAGTAACAATATGATGACTCCGATGGTCAGTATTATGCTTCGCTTAAGTTCATCCTCTATAAGGCGCTGGTAGTGGATCTCAACCAGTTTCTTGCCCATCAGGTGAGTTTCATTGAAGTTATGTTCTTCTATGAGGTTCTCGATGAGGGTTACTGTTAAATCCATGGCCGGTTGACCGATATCTCGTTCGAGTTGCAATAGGACTATAACACACTTGCTGTCGTCACTTATATAGGATTGAGTAATTTCATATTCTTTATGAATGATCACACTGTCCCTGGTCAAACGATCGTTGTTTGCAAGATTGATATAGGGGAGACTGATAATACCTGTTGGCGTTTTAATATATCGCGATATCGAAGTTATGGCTGAAGCGCTGCTTATATGCTTTAGCGTTTCAATAGATTTGCGGAGATCTTCAACCTCACTTAAGAAAATGTTGTCAAATACACTTTTACCCGGAACTATTGCAATGGCAATAAAATGATCATTGCTCCCCATCCTTTCTATAAAATCCTTGTAGTATGCGACCTCGCTATCTCCTTCAGGAAAAAAATTGGAGAAATCAACATCGGTTGTCAGTTTGGGTAACAATGAAACAGCAATAGCCGTCATGATGCCGATCGTAACAACTATTAACCATCTGTATTTAATTATTATACCTGAAAACACGCTATTTTATTTTCCTTTTAAAGACATCTTACATCCAGGGATAAAGACTTACCATTAACACATCCAAAAGTATTCAACATAGAATAGGATAATTTATTCATCGCATACGGGCTTAACAACTTATAAATGTGATCTGCGGCGGTGCAACAAACGTTTAGGTACTGTACTTTCTCACGCTGCAGTATTTTCAGCACATCATTTAGATGAACAATATTTTCCGTTGTTGCATTATAGAGGGTTGCAAAACGGATCACATCTCCCTTCACGGGTAATCTCCTGGATGCAGCTGTAAAGGCATTGGTTATCCAACCACCTGCTCTTAAGTAATACGGCATATCAAGGATCTTAAGTTGATACATACGGTATGTTTTCCAGACCCCCATACCACTGCTTGTTTCTATTTTGTAGGATTGACAATGATCAGGGCAATCTATCAAAACAGATCTGAAAAGACGGGTTCCGTCAACCGGATCATAATTTTTTAGCGATATTCTTTTGAAGGTGGGTATGGTCAGGTAAATGAAATCATACGTAACCCATTTATCGGGGACGACAAGAACAGTTTTTGCTACAGCGGTGTTGTCCGATTTCATAGTCAGGTAGTAATTCGAGATATAATGCTTTGCGAGGAAATCATTAACGACTTTCATCCCAAACTTTTTAGCCAGACCTTGCTGGCGATATAAAGGATCGACTTTCAGATCAAACCCGAAGCCGGCTTCGATCAGTTTATTATCATAGATACAAGGTGCAACAGAGGCACCGGCAAAACCGATAACATTTTTCATTGATTCATCCAACCCTACATACATTGCATACTTGCTAAACACTTTCGCCCGGCTCATGAAATTATCACGGAGCATTTCAAGTTTGATTCCTTTCCCCTGGGGAGATTTTTGCTCAAGCTGCAGCAAAGCATCTTCATATTCAGAATTATATTTTACTATATGGTGCGTATACTTATTCATCCACATCAATTGAGTATACGCTATACATAGTTGTGTTTTCAATATCAGAATTATCGGTAAAGTTGTTGAACTCCTCATTTAGAGAAGAGATCTCTTTATCTCCGGGAACATTCCTGATAAAACTCCTGAATACGATCTTAGCCTCGTTTGTCTTTTTTTCGATCGATCTTAGCAGATCTACCATATACGGAAAATCGTCAAAGCTCAACAGGTCGGATAATGAATAGAAGCTTCTACCACATTGATCCGGGTTGAAGGAGTTGATAAATGCAAGCATATCCTGCTCGTGATAGCTTATTTCGAATCGGTTCATGAGAAGATGATCTTTGATTTGTTCGAGGACAGCGAATTGAAAGGATGGTGGGAGGTCATCTTTAGCCATCATCCCGAGATGACCATTAAAGACAAGGTGGAACATGCAGTTTTTACT
>JABDMM010000081.1 GCA_013001465.1 Chitinophagales bacterium
TCCCCAATAACTCTTTACATAATCAAAATAACTACCTTCAATACCAGCCCAGGTCATCAGAGATTCCTGAGCTTGCCTGGTTTTGAATAAAGGAGTGATCGCAGGTTGCATGGTGGTAAAAACTCCACTTACAGGTTCTGCATCTCCCCACGATTCGAGATAATGATGATCAGGGCATATATAATCACACAAAACACTAGTCTCATCCGGAGAAGTTGATAATGAGATCTTAGTCTTAACATTAGAAAATGCATCTTCAAATCCGACAACATTGTAGACTGGATTACAATCATAAACTATCACCGCATCATAAGACCCCATATTTTTTACAAAATCCTTCAGATTAGCATCAGACCCTTTATGCATCAGATTGTTTCTACCAAAACTGACGGTATTCCCTATAGCTCCTAGTTCATTGTTAATTGCATTTACCATCATCTGAACATTCTTATCAGGTGATGATGAAATGAGCAAAGCATTCTTACCAGCTTTTTTTAACTCTTTAACTACAGAAGCAATTTTATCATTTTGAAAGTTATCACCTCCAATTTTTCCTGAAGAAGTAACACCATTATATATGTTAACTACTGCTTGTAAAATTTCAGAAGGGTTTAACGATATTCGAGTATCAGCAGAATGACCCGTTATACTTGGAGTGGATTCTATCTGAATATGTCTTGACATCTCTCTGTTTTCAAGAGTAACTTTTCTTCTCTTGACATATCTTTTGGAATACTCAACCGGAGAACCGTAAGTACCAAGAAAATCAGCTTCGATACCAACGATAAGATCAGCTTTGTCAAATTTATACTCTGGTAAAGCACGAACACCAAAGTTTTCTTCATTTGCGTCTAACGCACCGCTGTATGAAACGGCGTCATACATAACATGAGAAACGTTGTTAAACTTAGATTTGAACTCTTCGAGCAGAGCAAGTGTGGAAGGGCTAATTATAGAGGAACTTATGATCCCGATCTTGTTTGCTGAATTTAGTTTTGCTTTGATATCATTATCAACTGTCTCCCAATCTGTATTTTCATTTGCTTTAGCAGAAATTTTATATCGGTGTGCCTGATCGTATAGATCGAGCACGGATGCCTGAGCTCTTGCGCTTGTTCCACCTTTAGTAATTGGACAGAGATCGTTTCCTTCGATTTTTATCGGACGGCCTTCTCTTGTTTTTACAAGGACACTATTAAAGTCTCCTCTATTGAAAAATGTAGAAGCATAGAAAGTCGCTTTTCCCGGTACGATATTTTCCGGTTTGAAAATATAAGGCACAGACTTTTTCACAGGAAGCTGACAGCTGGCTGCCAATGTTGCGGCAGAAACACTAAATCCCAGCATTTTAAGAAAATCTCTTCTGCCGGCAGGTTTATCTGTGATCGTTTCTTTCAGAAGATTAGGAAGAGAATCGCCAAATTCATCATCGGTAATTTTGATCTCTCCTTTCTTTTCTTCTAAACTTTTCCAGTAATTTTTTTTACTCATTTACCTGTAATTAATAATGGCATTTTTGACACTCGGTTCCTCCAATCGTCTCCACAGTTATCTCATCAAACTTGCCTTTATCGTGTAATTTCTTATATAATTCGTAATAATCGTTACTTGCAAATTGTACCTGGGTTTCGCGGTGGCAGTTAATACACCAACCCATAGAGAGTGGAGCATATTGGTAAACTTCTTCCATTTCTTCAATCGGACCATGGCAGGTTTGGCATTCCAGATTCCCAGCTACAACGTGTTGCTGGTGATTGAAATAAACATGATCAGGTAGGTTGTGTATTCTAACCCATTCAATTGGATTGGGATCCGGGCCATATTCCTGAGAGAACACGTCATAATCCGCTGCGGCATATATTTTCTCTATCTCTTCTTTATTTCCTGTTGGGCCTTGTTGAACAGCTTTATGGCAATTCATACAAACATCAACTGAAGGTATATTGGAGTGCTTGCTTTGAGAAGCAGAATGGTGACAGTATTGGCAATCGATGTTGTATTTTCCAGCATGCAGTTTATGAGAAAATGCAATCGGCTGAGCAGGCTGATATCCTTGTTGCCTACCGAGTGAAATGGCACCATCAGCAAGTTCAAATGCAACAAATATAAATGCCGCTAAAACCAAAGCAGTAATAAGGGCTTTACTCTTATAAATCGGCACCCTTTGTGGCGCTATTCCGCCTTCTTTCTCGATCACAAGCCTATTAAGAACGGTTGAAACTCTTCCTAAAATAAGAGCGATCATGATCAAAACACCGATAAGTAATAATAACAGTGTCTTAAAGATCCCTGAGTCTGTTTTGGTTTCTACTTCACTTATGGCAGGTCCTCCTGCCGTAGCTGGCTTCCAATCTGAGTTATCCGTATAATAAACGATATTATCGATCTCCTCATCGGTTAAAGCGATGAAAAGATTCATGACTGAAGGATCGTAATCTTTCATAGCAATAGCATATGGCATACCATCATTCACAGGTTCATTCCAGTTTCGGATCCACCTATACATCCATTCTTTTCCTGTTATACCTTGATAATCATCTTGTCCTTCCCAACGATTTAAGGCACCTTTCAAAGCAGGTCCTGTCATATTGTTAATCGGGTGGTGACAGGAGGCACAGTTTGCTCTGAATAACTTTTTCCCCTCGTCCCATATAGCTTTATCTATACCTGCATCTTCTGAGGCATCAGCAACAACAGTCTCAGTCTCATCGACGACAACTGCTTCTTCATCCTGAGCATAGATCTGCAGATTAAAAATGAATACTAATAGGAGCGGGAGTAAATAAGCTTGAATTCTTCTTGGAAATCGGGACTCTTCAGTCATTGAAATGTCAGTTTTTTAACCGCGACAAAGTTATGTTATGTTGTTTAAAATGTCCTAAAATATCAGGACAAAATTTAAGTCAGTTTTGCTTTTTTTACAAAATAATTAAAATGAAAAATGATTGATTAATTGACTGAAAATTAAGTAGATAGACTTGGATATTTTGATATTACTTCAAAGTCGACTAATTATATATACATTTTTGGCATCATTTTTAACCTATCTCAGTACATTATTAATTAAAGTATTGAGATATGAGAACGTTTACATTTAAACCGATAATTGCATGCCTGATCACTCTTATGTTGTTATCGTCTTGTTATTCTGCAAAACAGCAATATCAATCGGGTAATTATGAGCGAGCGATCATCCTCGCCACCAAAAAGTTGAAGAAAAACAGTAACAAGAGAAAGCAAGCTGAAATCCTTGAAAAAGCTTACAAAGCAACTGTAGAGAAAGACATGGCTGCGATAGAATATCTTAAGATCGAAGGAAGTCCGGATAACTGGATCGAGATACATCAAAGATACGACCGGATCGAGCGAGTAATGAGTATCGTAAAGCCATTGCTTCCACTTTATCTCAAAAAGGAGATGCGATATATCGATGTTCAGTTGGTGAATGTCAATGAGGAAAGAGCGCAAGCAAAAATAAAAGCAGCAGAATATCTATATGCCGATGCGAACCGTTTGTTATCCAGCAATTATAAAACCGAGATCCGAAAATCCTATTATAAATTTCATGAAGTAAAAAAGTTGTTTCCTACTTATAAGGATGTTGACAATAAGATCAATGAGGCTTATAATAAAGGTCAGGAGTTTGTTTTGATCTCAATAACCAACAATAGCTCTCAGGTTATTCCAAAGTCCGCATTCGATCAGATTGGAAAAATGCCTACAGCTCAGTTTAATTCTGATTGGGTAAAATATAAAACCAGCAAAGACGGAAGTGACTTTAGCAAGAGGATCGATGTCGTCATTGAGCGAGTTGATATCGGCCCTGAGCAGATCGTTGAGAAGAACTTCAGCTATGAAAAAGATATTGAAGATGGTTGGCAGTATCAACTAGATGGAAACGGTAATGTTGTCAAAGATACTTCGGGAAATGATGTTAAGATCCCTGTGATCAGGAGAGTAACAGCGGATGTACTTCAATCCAGACAATATAAGGAAGGTGTGATCTCCGGTTCCTTCAGGATCTTTGATGTTGCCAACAATCAAATGATACAAAACCGACAGTTTTCGGAAGGATTTGGATTCGAGAACAGATTTATGGTCATGAAAGGCGATAAGAGAGCTGTACCAAAGGATATCATCACTAAGATCGGTGGTGGACCATTACCATTCCCAACAAATGAGCGAATGCTTTCAGATGCATTTCAGGTTATCAAAGGGAAACTACATGGGTTTATCGATCAGGAGATCAATGCAGTGATCGATTATTCTGCAAAAAATTAATTAAACTGATTCTCCGCCTTCAACCAGGACAACAACGCGGTTGTTAAGGCATTCGACGAAGCCACTTTTAATATTAATAGCTTTCTGGCCCTCACCGGTTTTGTAGGTGAGGGTTCCTTCATTTAGCGAAGATATGATTGGAGCGTGGTTATTTAGGATCTCGAATGCTCCTTTCGTTCCCGGCAAGTTAACTGCCTCGACTTCTCCGCTGAAAAGGTTCTTATCTGGTGTTAATACTTCTAATTGCACAATAATCTTATTTAGCCTCTGCTAGCATTTTCTTTCCTTTCTCTATAGCATCGTCAATTGTACCAACGAGGTTGAATGCAGCTTCAGGATATTCATCTACTTCACCATCGATGATCATGTTGAATCCGCGAATGGTTTCTTCAATTGGAACAAGAACTCCCTGCAATCCGGTAAACTGTTCTGCTACAAAGAACGGTTGTGAAAGGAATCTGGAAACTCTTCTCGCTCTGTGGACTACTTGCTTATCTTCTTCCGAAAGCTCATCCATACCGAGAATAGCGATAATGTCCTGAAGTTCTTTATATCGTTGAAGAAGCTCGATAACTTTTTGTGCTGTGTTATAATGTTCATCACCTACAATTTCAGGAGTAAGGATCCGCGAAGTTGAATCCAAGGGATCCACCGCTGGATAAATACCAAGCTCCGCAATCTTTCTGCTCAAAACCGTCGTGGCATCAAGGTGAGCGAACGTCGTCGCTGGAGCTGGGTCTGTCAAGTCATCTGCAGGTACATAAACAGCCTGAACCGATGTGATCGATCCTCTTTTTGTAGACGTAATACGTTCCTGCATAAGTCCCATCTCTGTGGCAAGAGTTGGTTGGTATCCTACCGCAGAAGGCATCCTGCCTAACAGGGCTGATACTTCGGAACCAGCTTGAGTAAACCTGAAAATATTATCGATAAAGAAAAGAATATCCCTTCCGCCAGCATCGCCTTCATCGCCATCTCTGAAGTACTCCGCAACTGTAAGTCCGGAAAGAGCAACTCTCGCTCTCGCTCCAGGAGGTTCATTCATTTGACCGAAAACCAATGTGGCTTGTGATTCTGAAAGTTCTTTTGGATCTACCTTCGAAAGGTCCCATCCACCTTCTTCCATACTATGAACGAATTCTTTGCCATATTTAATTACGTTCGATTCGATCATCTCACGTAAAAGATCATTACCTTCTCTTGTTCTTTCTCCAACACCTGCAAACACTGAAAGGCCAGCATATCCCTTTGCGATATTGTTGATCAGCTCCATAATTAGAACTGTTTTGCCAACACCTGCTCCACCGAATAATCCAATTTTACCACCTTTTGAATAAGGCTCTAAAAGGTCGATAACTTTAATACCGGTAAAAAGTACTTCAGATTCTGTCGAGAGATCTTCATATCTGGGGGGCATTCTGTGAATTGGATAACCCTGGCTTTTATCGACAGGGATATTGATACCATCAATGGTATCTCCAATTACATTGAATAACCTTCCTTTAATATTATCACCAATTGGCATTTTAATCGGCGCTCCCTGATCTTCGACAGACATTCCTCGCATCAATCCGTCAGTAGAATCCATTGCGATCGCTCGAACGCTATCTTCTCCCAGATGCTGCTGGCATTCAAGGATCAATGTCTGACCGTCATCACGAGTAACTTTTAATGCGTTTAATATCTCAGGAAGATCAGAACCATCCTGCTCAAAACTTACATCAACCACAGGACCGATGACCTGCTTTATTTTACCAATATTTGCCATGTTTGATTATTGTAATTTCTATTACTTGATTCCTTAATTCGGGTGCGAAATTACGGCACTTGGGAGTTATTTCAAACTATTGAACAGTTTATTTTAGTCAAGTGTGCCAATGTGCTAATGTGCCGGTGCACTAATCAGGGGAGAAGGATAGAAATCGTACCGTGAGCATGGCTAAGCTTGATGATCATCATTTCTTCTCCAGGAATTCCAATGATGTTTTTACCGAATTCGACATATTCTGTGATTTTATAGATCTCTCTTCCCTGAAGATCATATGCCTGAATTGATATGTTAGAAGCATAGGGTGCGATGATCTCTGCATAGGTTTCAGCAGCGATCTTGTATGATCGTATAGTCCATTCGTTAGGCTCTGGCTCAATTTCAGCATAAATAATTTCAGAGATGGATGATCTCCCGTCATAATCTGTTTGTTTAAGCCGATAATAGTTTGTACCATAGAATGGTCGCTCGTCTATGACCTCATAGTGAAGTAGACTATTAGAGTTACCTGCCCCGGGAAGTTGATGGATCACACTAAATTCCTGACCGTTTTTACCTCGCTCTAATTCAAAGCTCGCATTATTCATTTCACTTTCGGTCGACCATTGGATCAAGACCTTTTTATGATCGATCACTTCTGTCTCAAACTCTTTTAAACTAATAGGCAATGCAACAGGACTTCCACCTGTGAAATCTGAAAAAGTACCGACATTTTTGTATTCAAGCAGATTGAATGCCTCATTAACATTAGAAAAAGTTTGCCATGTAGAATCAGAATATTTCAAACCTAGAATAGAGGATTCGTCTCCCGAAATGTCTGAATCGGTGTATATGGTGGTAATGTTAGCGTTGATACTATCGGCACCGCTCAATTGAATTTTCCAGTATCGGTTCAGATAATCAATGATCGCTGGGTTTTGAGGGTGTTTTGTGTTTTTTACACTCATGACCAATTTGGTTGAACCGCTAGATGTTAAGTAAGTTATATTTACTTCGACTGGACTGTAATCTGCTACCCCATCATATTCTCCTAATGGATAATTATAGGTTCCGGCCTGGCTTACTTCGGCAATAAGCTTACCTGTTGAGTTTGTTACGATCATTTTATTTGTATCAGGTATTCCTGAAATAGTACAGCCTGACCTGAGTTCCAGATCGTAGTTGTTGAGAATAATGCTTCCGTTGTTAAGATGTAGATCATTCTCAAGAATCACATCACTTCCTAATTTTAGATCTAATGGGTTTGAAATGATTAGGTAGTCCAGATTTACTGTTGCTGCAGAATGGATTGTCTGGCTTTGAATTCCACCATTGCCATCAAATTCAACACTTCGATCATTTGGTATGAAAGACCCTTCTATAATGAGGTCGCTACCAACGATAAGATCTCCACCAATAGCATTGGAAAGTGAAAGAACTCCATTGTTTGCAATAATACAGTGGCCATTCACGTCACAAGCATCACCTGCATTGTTGAAATCTATGGTTCCTGAATGCACTCTCAGAATACCCGCTATACTCCAGTTGCCGGCAAATCTTGATATTGATTTTCCCGGACTATTCATTGTGAAATCAAAAATATCTATTGCCCCAAAGTTGCTGATATCACTTCCAATATGCGTATATGATTCCTGAGAAAAAGGCTTCGTGGAGTTTGTGCTATCGGTTGAAGAGACTGTAAAATATCTAACCAGTTCTGAACTTCCTGAAAAACTGCATTGGGATGCATTCGAATTAAGAGTTGGAATATCTGCATAAACACCACAGTTATATGAAAGGAATCCAAGAAAATTAAATTCTGATGGTCTTCCGTTGTTCTGAGTGATCTTATCCCAAGCAATTTGAACTTCAATTGTTTTTGATGAACCGCTACCAGCGATTGCAACTACAAGTTCATTATCCAGGCCAGACCAGCTTGATCCACAATTTCTCCACGCGTTATATCCATTTTTGGCGAAAGCAAAAAAATCGGCTCTGAAAGGCAGTATTGCTAAATTACCGTTAAATGAAGTGCCTGTATCGCTGCCGGGTCCGCCATTTACTGGTGCATGATTATCGATATCAATATAAATGTTGAGCGCATCATTGCCGGTTCCGACTGCATCAAAACAGTTTGTAACAGCAACATAAAGGTTGTTATCATCCCATGTAACAAACCACGTTGAATTTCCACCACAGGAAGTTGATGTCGCAAGCATATTCAATCCGTTAAAATGATCACCGTACTCAGATGGAGATATACTGCCATCGATATTCGGACTGTCAAACTGAGCGTATAATAGATTAGGTAATGAGATTAGGATCAACAGTACATTGAAAATGCGAAGTAATTGGTTTAGGCTTTTCATCAGACATTAGACATTTTAGTTCTGGAGGCTTACTTAAAGATATAAAATATAAATATAAAAAAAGACTATGTATTGATTGATTTTATTTGCAGGGCCAATACATCAACTTGTAAGTAAATGAACATATTTCCATATTTTGGCTTTTCAATATTGCAAAATGAATTTACAGGAAGTAACTACTCCGCAACATGAAAAGCTTTTCGTTAAGATGGCTATCTCCCATTACAAAGGCTGCAAGAATTGGATCCGACCTATTGACCAGGATATTTATAATGTGTTTGATAAGAAGAAGAACAAACTCTTCAGAGATCAGAAGGCAAATGCAATGAGATGGCTTCTGATGGACAATGGTAAGATTATAGGAAGGATAGCGGCATTCATTCATCCCAAAACTTCATTTCGTGGAAGTATGAATGTTGGTGGAATTGGATTTTTTGAGTGTGTAGACGATCAGGAGGCTGCCAATCTTATGTTCAACGCTTCAGTGGAGTGGTTGAAAGCTCAGGGTATGGAAGCGATCGATGGCCCAATCAACTTTGGAGAGCGAAATGCTTTTTGGGGTCTTCTAGTTCATGGCTTTGATATTGAACCTGTCTACCAGATGAACTATAATTATGATTATTATCAAAAGCTATTTGAAGACTTTGGATTTCAGCTTTATTTCAAACAGTTCTCATATGGACTTCCGCTATTCATCGACCGACCTAAAAAGTACCAGGAAAGAGCTGCGATTATCAGATCAAATCCAAGATACAGTTTTAGACATGTAGAAAAAGACAAATTGGATCAATATGCTGATGATTTCTATGAAATATATAACAAAGCATGGAGTGGTCATAAAGGAGTTCCTGCACTAAGCAGAAAGCAAGCTCAAATGATGATGAAGAAAATGAAGCCCATGATCGTGGATTACTTAATGTGGTTTGCATATTATGATAATGAACCTGCAGCTATGTACATTAATCTACCTGAGCTAAATCAATATTTCAAGCATGTAAATGGCAAGATCGATCTTTTAGGAAAGTTAAAGATCCTGTATCATAAACTGGCAAAGACAAACCGGAAATTTTACGGGATTGTTTTTGGAGTTATACCTGAGCAGCAGGCTAAGGGATTGGACTCTGCTATTATTATGGCGGCAGATGATCACATTAAGCAATATCCACAATGGCAGGATATCGAATTGACATGGATCGGCGATTTTAACCCTAAAATGATGCGTATAGCCGAAAACTTAGGAAGCGACGTTATAAAAACCCATCATACGTACAGATATCTTTTTGACCGAAACGCAGAGTTCGAAAGACACCCAATTATTGGATAACTTTGAACAATGTACGTTGAAGTAGTCTTACCATTTCCGCTTGCGGACTATTATACCTATGCAGTTCCTCCGGAATTTGAAGATGACATAGATATAGGCAAACGCGTTATCGTTCAGTTTGGTAAATCTAAAATATACACTGCATTAGTTAGAAAGATCAAGCAAACAGTAAACCCGGTTCTTAGACCAAAGGCGATCGAAGACGTAATGGATGAGTTTCCACTGGTAGAAGAAATACACTTCAGTTTTTGGGAATGGATGGCGGAGTACTATATGTCTACCCCCGGTGAGCTGATGAATGCTGCGCTTCCTTCTGCTTTTAAGCTATCGAGTGAATCGCATTTTATTCTTATCGATCATGCGATAGGCAGAGACCATGAATACAAAGGTGAAGCTGCCACCTTAATCGAGGCACTTCAATATCAGGAAAAGCTTGGGTTTAAAGAGATCCAATCCTTACTTGGCAAAAAAAATATTTATCATGTTATCCGATCATTGATTGAAGGCGGAGTTATCACGTCTTTCGAAACCTTGCAGGAAAAATATAAACCACGACTTGTAAGCATTATTAAACAAGGTGAAGTTATGGTTAGTAGCGATCTTGAAGAAGTGTTCGAGTCACTAAACAAAGCGCCACGGCAGGTTGAAGGATTGATGCATTTTATTGAGCTAAGCAGAGGAAGTGGTTATTGTTTAAAAAGTAAGCTGATCAAATCATCGGGAATTGGTTCCAGTATCGTGAAATCGATGGTGAACAAAGGTATTTTGATCGAAGAACATATCGAGGTAAGTCGTTTGAAAGATTATTCCAATGCAATCGCAGAGGATCCGGAGCTATCTGACTTTCAACAAGAGGCGATGGACCAGATCGAAGATCAATTTGCAGATAAACGTGTTGTGTTAATCCACGGAGTAACTTCAAGTGGGAAGACACATATCTATATAGAGCAAATAAAAAAGTGTCTTGCTGAAGGGAAACAGGTTCTATATTTATTGCCAGAGATAGCTTTGACAGCGCAGATCGTAAACCGATTGAGGAAAGTGTTCGGGGATAAGGTTGGTCTTTATCACTCCAAGTTCAGTGATAACGAGCGTATTGAGATCTGGGACAAAGTAAAGAAAAATGAGTTCAGCATTGTACTCGGAGCCAGATCTGCGATCTTCCTGCCATTCGATGATCTTGACCTTGTGATCATAGACGAAGAGCACGATCGCTCATTTAAACAATTCGATCCTTCACCAAGGTACAATGCCCGTGATGCTGCAATTGTATTGGCTCAAATTTTTGATGCCAAAGTGTTGATGGGTACAGCGACTCCTTCATTTGAAAGTTTTTATAACGCCAGAAAAAAGAAGTACGGATTGGTAACTATGGATAAGCGTTTTGGTGAAATTCACCTCCCACTTATCGAGATAGTGGATCTAAAGGAGCAGTATCATCGCAAGCTTATCAGAAGCAATATTTCCTCTGTTTTGTATGATGATATGCAACATAGTTTGTCCAATGGTGAGCAGGTGATCTTATTTCAGAACCGCCGTGGTTACGCTCCCATGCTTTCCTGCGATACTTGTGGTTGGATACCGGAATGTAAAAGATGCGATGTAAGTCTTACTTACCACAAGTTTGCGGATTCTATGATCTGTCATCTTTGCGGATTCAGAAGTAGAACCTATCAAAAATGTCAGGCTTGTGGTTCATCGACACTTGTCGTTAAAGGGTTTGGTACAGAAAAAATAGAATCTGACCTCTCAATCCT
This sequence comes from Chitinophagales bacterium, assembly GCA_013001465.1. Taxonomy (GTDB): domain Bacteria; phylum Bacteroidota; class Bacteroidia; order Chitinophagales; family JABDMM01; genus JABDMM01. The sequence goes on from JABDMM010000081.1 coordinate 11,479, forward strand.
TTTCCCAAAAGCAAATATTGGAAGATTGGATTATGATAGTGCAAGAGGTAAATACGATCATGAAAAGATCATACATAGCTTTGAGAATAAAGAGATCGATATTCTTGTTGGGACACAAATGGTTTCTAAAGGTCTCGATTTTGATAATGTCTCTTTGGTAGGAGTAATTCATGCAGACCAACTTTTATACTTTCCTGATTTCAGAGCAAATGAGAGAGCATTTCAACTTATCGCTCAAGTCGCTGGAAGGTCAGGCAGGAAAAAGAAAAGAGGGAAAGTAGTCATTCAGACCTTCAGTGTAAATCACCATGTATTGAAGTATATTTTACAGAATGATTTTATCTCTTTTTATAAGGATGAAATGTTATCAAGAAACTCTTTTAAATATCCACCTGCAAACCGACTCATACTGTTATCCGTTAAACATAAAAAGTTTGATGTTGTAGATGCCGGAGCATCGCTTTTATATAAGCAGTTGATAAAGACACTGGACCTGCCTATCCTTGGTCCAACAATTCCCAATATCTCGCGGATCCGAAATCAATACATCCGCGACATACTGATCAAACTTCCTGGCAAAGGGAATTCAGTATTTGTTAAAGAAAAGATCAGAAATGCTATTGAGTCATTGAAAAAAGTAGACAAAGTAAAATCTGTGCAGGTTCAGATCAATGTTGATCCTTAGAAGATTATTTTCCTTTACCCTGCACGATGGTTAGAATGGTATAGATAAGGATCTTAAAATCCAGTGCGAGGGACATATTCTCGATATACAGAACATCATATTTAAGTCTTTCGACCATCTCATCGATATTTTCGGCATAACCAAATTTAACCATACCCCATGAAGTGATTCCGGGTCTCACTTTAGAGAGATGTTTATAATGTGGAGCGACATCGATGATCTTTTTAATAAAATATGGTCTTTCCGGTCTCGGGCCAACAATTGCCATATCACCTTTCAGGACATTCCAGAATTGAGGAAGTTCATCTAATCTCCATTTACGCATGATCCTTCCCCATTTCGTTATCCTACCATCGGTTTCAGAAGACAAGGCGGGGCCATTTTTCTCCGCATTTACTTTCATCGATCTAAATTTGATGATCTTAAAAGGTCTGCCATTTAATCCAATCCTGGTTTGCTTATAGAAAACAGGGCCTTCTGATGACGCCTTTACCCGGATCGCGATGTAAGTGAGAAGAGGAGACATCAGGATGAGAAAAAGTGATGAGCTCACAACGTCAATTAAACGCTTAATTATCTTTTGCCATTTCGGCATTAACTCCGGAGAGATCTCGATCAGCACAGCTCCGGTTACATGATTCATTTTCACCGATCCGGAGAGAATGTCATACATATCAGGAATGATCCGGATGATTACATTTTGATTCGCAAGTGCATTAATGATCTGATTGATCTGGTGATGCTCGGAAGTTTCGATGGCGATCACCACTTCATCAACTATGTTCTGTTCAACGATTTGATCGATATCTTTGATTCCACCAAGCATTGGAATAAAATTTTTAAGTCCGTTCGTTTTCGTAACATCAACCTCGACAAAGCCAACAAATTCATAGCCCATAGCGGTATCCATGCTCTTGATCTCTCTATAGAGTTGGGTTGCATTTTTGTTTCCACCGATAATCAGTGTTCTATAGCTTACAATACCTTTTCTTAAACGGCTTTTCGCACTGTTTAGCAAGATAAACCTACCGGATATTGTAAAGAGGAACTGAAGTAAGAAGAGCATACCAAAAGTTTGGTAATAATTCTTGTAGCTCGAGACGATATCATCCAGCAGTAGTGTGAAAAATATGATAACTACACCAACGAGGGTAGCAAAGAAAGTTTTGTTGAGTTCTGCAAGCCTTGATTTTCGATGAATATCTGTATAAGAACCGAGGATAAAGTAGAACGAAAGCCAGGCGAGTGGGATTATGGTAATACCTAGAAAGAAATTTGGGTCACTCACAAGAAAGTCAGTGTTGAGCGCGTTTCCTTCGATACTGATTTTCCTAAAGATGTATAGACCTGCCCACGCAAAAGCTGCAGCAAGAAAGTCGCTCAATATATACAAGAATATTCCTAGTTTCTTTTGAACCCTCATCTTCCGAATATTATCAGAGGTGAACGATCTTGAAATTATCGATGTATATTTCTGCGGTAGGTAAAGTATCGTTTTTAACAGCATTAATTATAAATTTATAATCAACAGCATTTAGT
>JABDMM010000137.1 GCA_013001465.1 Chitinophagales bacterium
TGCAAGGCAGTATGAATCTGTTGTGGGATATCGATGGAAATGGAGTTATAGATCACTTTACAGATTCATTCTGTGCCATATACAATGCTCCGGGAGTATATGAGTCGGTATTGATCGTTTCCGATACAAATGGTTGTGCAGACACTATTTCTAAAAGGGTAACACTCGTTGATTATCCTGAACCCGACATCCAATCCGATGATGTATGTTTGGGAGAAGTATCGCTATTTCTCAATAACTCATCATCTATTTTCTCACCGATCATCTCTTATAGTTGGAATATTGATAGCGTTCATTTCAGTGATGAAGAAAATACCAGCTTCGTTTTTGCTGATACCGGAATTCATCCATTTCACTTACAGATAATTAATGAAGAAGGATGTGTGACTGATTTCAATGGATATTCTATGGTTCACCTACCTGTAAACCTGAAACTTAGACCGATCGATACCACAATTTGTTCCGGTGATTCTGTAAGACTGAACGCATCTGGTGCAGATTTTTACGCATGGCAAGGATCGCAAGGTGCTGCATCTTATATAACTGTTGCTCCCATGCAAAGCACCACATATGAAGTGGAAGGATCCAGTTTTAACTGTCCCGCGGCCATTGCTGAAGCGATCATTCGTGTGATTCCTGCACATAGTTTTGAAATAGAAGAGATCGCAACAGACTTTAATCTGGGACAGAGCTATAGGCTTCAAACTATAAATCCTATCCTTCCTTATAAAATACTTTGGTCTCCGGATACTGCCATTTCCTGTATTCAATGTTTTAATCCCGTCATATCACCGATTGAAAGTATGTACTATTATGCTTCAGCATATTGGAGATATAATGGCGTAATTTGTTCAGAATCAGACTCGGTATTGGTTGAAGTGCAAAAGAAGTGCGATGAAGATCTCGTTTTTTTGCCAAATGCGTTTTCACCTGATCTCGATGGGAAAAATGATGTTTTCTATGTAAGAGGGAGAGGAATAAAACAAGTTAAACGTTTTTCCGTATTCAATAGATGGGGTGAAAAGATATATGAAAATGTAAATTTTGAACCCAACAATGAGTATTACGGCTGGACTGGTAATAGTATTAACAATGAGAAACTTAATACTGGTGTCTACGTATATTTTGTTGAAGTAATTTGTGAGAATGGCGACAAAATCGATCGCCGGGGAAATGTACAATTAATTAGATAGGGGATGAGAAGAGGTTACTTTGCTGCTGTTATTTTTTGGCTTTTTACAGGCCTAAGCACATCTGTGATGTCACAAGACATTCACTTCTCTCAGTTTACTGCAGCTCCCTTAATGTTAAATCCTGCCTTGTCCGGTTTAAACGGATGCGATTACAGAGCAACAGCAATTTTTAAAGGTCAGTGGGGTGGAATTAGTGCAAACAGAAGTTTTGCCTATCGCACGCTCTCCACTTCTTTTGATATGGCCATGTTTAAAGGTCCAAAGTATGCCAATTTTGGTGGAATTGGGCTTTCAATGTATTCTGATCAGGCGGGGGATGGTAACTTCAGTACAAATAAGGTTGATGTGTCCATGGCATATCATATCATGCTCGATAAATTCGGAAAACAAGGATTATCGATCGGTATTCAAGGTGGTTTAGGCCATCGTTCGATCGATCAGTCATTATTGTATTTTGATACCCAGTTTGATCCGGACTTCGGATTTGATCCCAATGGAGATAAAGAATTTATCGAGAGAGATAAATTCTTCTATGGAGATATCGCTGCCGGTTTAATATGGCATCTTACACCAAATGAAAGATCAAATTATTACACAGGAATTTCTATCACTCATCTGAATCAGCCGAATCTATCTTTCCAAAATCAGCCTTCTGAAAAACTATATATGAAGTTTAGTATCGCTGGTGGTGCTTTGATCCCATTGGCGGAAAAATTTGATGTGATGCCTTCATTCCAGGTGTTGAGTCAGGGACCGGCATTTCAAGCGAATATTGGATCTTATCTTAAGTTCAAAACCGATCCGATGGATGTATCTAAGCCATCTGTTCTGATTGGAAGTTGGGTAAGATTAACTAATCCTATAGACGGACTCATATTCGCAGCAAGAACTGATTTTTCCGGCTTCAGTGTTGCATTTTCTTACGATGTCACCATATCTAGTCTTAGTTCAGCGACTTATGGTAATGGGGGACCAGAACTTTCTCTTATTTATACAGGATGTATGAAGAAGGCGAAGAGTGCTTCCTACTGCCCAAGGCTGTGATAATTCAATAACCAAGCATCTTTTTGAATACTCCTTTTTTCGGATAGGACACTTATGGCGTTTGATTTCGTATTACCGGAAAAGATCGCAACCCGATGAAAGTTATTTTTTTCAGGTAGCATATATACTTGTGCATTTCCGGCCTTTAGCTTGTCGAACAATTTATCCGCATTTTCCTTGAATTTGAAAGATCCCATGATAGTATAATATCCAAATGGAATTTCCGAGTCGATCTGCGGTTCCGGAGTTGAAACTGTTTTATTGACTACATCTTCAGTTGCTGATGCTTCCTCCATTGTTGATTCAATTACTTCTGCGATCTGCTCTGGCATTATGGTTTCCATGCTTTCTTTCGCATCTGCAGGAATGAAAGTAGGTTCAAAAACTGTTTTTTCTTCTGATTTGATCATATCTCCAACACTTATCGAGCCTTTGTCTTTATCGAATGAAGAGAAGAAAGATGAAATTCCTGCTTGCTGCAGAGCAAGTTTAGGTAAGTATTGATCGAAGATCATCAGATTGATGAAGCTTGCGAAAATGATCAAACATATTGCAGCTGCCCAAAGCCAACCGCTTTTCATCTTGCGAACTACCGGTGGTTCTATCTTGCGCTCCTGATCCTGGGGAGAACTTAGAACTACTTTTGGTTTTAAAGGAGGCTTTTGGGTAAATGACGGAAGTCCGAAAGAATCCAGCAAATAATTCTGATCGACATCTTCTTGAAATCTGATCTTGTTTTCCGGACTTAAACTCAACGTCCCAATTCCTTCCAATTTAGATATTCCGCTGGTGTTCACTTCCGTTTTAAGGTCAGCGATCATCTTTTCAATTAGCTCTGATGCCTGCTGATAGGAAATGTTCTCATAACGGGCAATGTAATCCTGTAGAACACCATCTCCTTTGATCAATTTGCTGTTAAATGATAGTTCTTTAGAAGGAGGGTTGAATTGATGCGTAACCGGATGTATAGCTGCGGACTTATACGAACTTATGAAAGCACCAAATCCCGGAAGGATAATGCAATCATGATCATAGAGCAGGTTTCGTATGTAAACCGAGAGGTTCAAATCAGTATTTAAATTTTGCGCCTATAAGTCCGTTAAATCCATAAGTAGGATAGAACATCCACCGTTCATGTTTCTGTGAAGCGATGTTGTTCATACTTGCAAAGAAAGATAAATATTCCGAAAACTGGTAAGATACTTCAAGATTCGCATCGACAAGTCCGTTAAGTTTAACAGCTTCTCCGGCGTCGGAACCATAAGCTGATGACATTCCAACAAGATCGAGCCGGAATAAGATCTTGTCTCGCAAATTATAGATCGCTCCAAAGTTTCCAATGAATCCTGATCTGTGGAATGCTTTAGGGACTTTTTCAGGATCATAGAAATTATAGTCCATACCGATGATAAACTGAAGATCATCTGAAATACTCAGGCCTCCATCAGCATGAATGTTTTGGATCTTCGTATTTCCATCATAGGATACGATGAACTCTTCTGGCTGAAAAGGATTATTCTCAAATAATGCTAATCGTTTAACCTGCTGCAAAGAACCTTCCAGGTTGTATGAGAATTTTCCAACAGAACCCTTCAACCCAAGCCACAATTTACTTCCCCGACTGTTGTTACTTATGAAAAGATCCGTTAAGTAAGGATTCTCCAGCAAATACTCCCGATACGTATTTTGATCGTGGAATTTCTTCCAGCCGATGGAGGCGATCGCGTAATTATCGAACAGGTTTCTCTTTATCTCGATCCTGGGTAGAATATAGTAAAGCTTTTCATCTGCAGTTAAGCCAATTTCAGATAGAAAGTTGAAACCTGCAAAATCAAATCGATATGTTGGTCGGATCGTAACAATGGTATTGCTTAGCTCATTTCCGAAGACGTCTTTAAAGTTATTGTATTTAGAACTGAATTGCAGATCTACAAAATGATCGTCGAAAATTTCTTTTGAGATCGATGCATTGAAATTGACATTATAATCTCTGATATCTCTTTCATCCTTTAAATAGTAAAAACCGATATCAGAATTGAAATCAATTCCACTCTTATTCTTTTTAATATTCGCAATGTCGTATGTAAGTTGAAAGTCTCTTATTTTATTTCTCACATCAAGGCGATCTATAGAATCAGGATATTCTTTGCCATACAAATGATGCACCAGGCGATCAAAACTGAAAGCGGTATTCATTTTTACTTTCTTCATTGAATAGCCCATGTAGGTTCCAGCGCTGTTTTGACTAAATCTTTTAAAGTCGGTTTTCGAGCTGCTGGCAGAAAAGTGGTCATATTTAAATCCAAAGACGAGGTTCTTTACGTTCCGATCATTATACATGATCTCCACAAGCGGACTAAGTTGTGTACCGAAACCCGCTTTGAAGTAGGAGTTATATCCACCGAGTGTGATCTCTTCAGGCATAGCAACCGGACGGAGTTTTGATTTTTCATAGGGTACATCCATCCAATATTTTGGCAGATCATACTGGGATGGAGAAATGGAATCTACATTATCGAGATCAGGGTTCGCGACGCCGATCTTCCTGGCATCTTCGATAATACCCTCGAATTCTTTTTCCACTATGATATCCGTTGAACCCAGATCTTCCTGAGCAACGGAAAACATCGGTAGCAATAGTAATAATGCACAGTATTTAAGCTTGTTCTTCATCTTTGTCCCTCGCTTGGTATAGTATACAATGAATCCGTTCCGCTTTTAGGTGTTTGCTTTGAGCCTTCATTGAGCTTTGCAAGTTTCCTTTTAGCTTCATCTAAAAGTTGTTTATCTCCTGTGTAGTTGTCTACTACACTTTGAAGCGTCGCACGGGCTTGAAAATCGTTATCGAGCTCTACATAGTTGTCGGACATTAAAACGAATGACTTTACAACCCAATATTCATAGTTGCTGAAATTGTTTTTTGTTTTAAAACATTCATTTAGCGATCGCTGATAATCTTTTCTTAGATAATAAATTCTCGCAACATGGTATTGACTCTCGGCTCCAATGAGACTGTTCTCAAAGCTTGCTGATGCCTGAAAATGCGACAATGCTACAGTGAACTTTCCTCTTTGATAATAGATCTTTCCTTGATAATAATTTGCCTCTGCTGTTAGTGCATTTAACCCCAGATTATTTAACAGTATCTTATTGGAGTATTCGATACACTTATCGAAATTGTCGTTCTTATAGCTGCTTCGCATGATACCTTTTAATGCCAACTGCTTATTTTCTGCACTACCGGCGACTTTTTCCAGACCGGAATAATACTTAAAGGATTTGGTATAATCTTCAAATTCGTAATAGTTCAATTCTGCAGCACGCAAAAGCGAAAGCTCACTGAACTCATTGGTTTTTTTCTCTGAGATAAACTCGTAATCTTTTCTTGCTGCGACATAGTTTTCACTTTTCATATGGCAAGCAGCACGGAAATATCTTGCACGCAGATTAAATATTCCTTTTGGGAATTTATCGAGATATTCTCCGAACAAGCGAACTGCGTTATTGCAATCTGCTTTATAATAGTACTCTTCGGCAGTAGAATACAATAAACTATCCTGAGCTCCGGAAGTTACATTCAGATAAGGCACTGAATTGATATAGTCGATATAGGCTTGTGTTTGTCCCAAAGAAACGTAGACTTCTTTAAGCGCTTTTACACTTTGTCTCGAAGCATTGGTATTCGGATAATTCTCGATCACATGTTTGAAATTGTTTATCGATGCTGTTGTGTTACCTGAATTGAAGTAGAGTAGACCTTTCCTGAGATAAGATTCAACAACCCATTTACTCTCCGGATAATCGTTGATGACCAGGTCGAAATTCGAGATCGCATTATTGTTCTCCCCGATGTCGGCTTGAGTTGCAGCTGCATAAAATAATGCATCATCAGCATATAAAGACTTCGGAACATCCTGATTCAGTTTCAGCAATAACTGAATTTTAGTTTTTGAATTTCCTTTCAACCCTTCAACAAGAGCCTGTTGAAATGTGGCATAGTCCCATGAACTCCATTTATTATCCACTACTTTCTTGTATGCTGAAATCGCACTAGAATATTCTCTGTTCATTAAATGACTGTCACCTTTCCTGATGAAAGCATCAGAGTACATTTGATCGAGCAGTGGATCGCCGCTTACTTTCAATGCGATCGCTTTATCAAAATAAGTAATAGCCTGCTTGTACTTTTTCATTTTCATGTAGGCATAAGCAGTAGAGTAGGTAGCCTGCATCTTGAGCGCTCGATCGAAGTCGCCGGGACTTTGTAAAAACTTCAGATATTGATCGATCGATTCACTGTAGTTTGATTTTAAGTAGTTCAGTTCACCTGATAAATAGTATGAGGCGGTTAGAATTTTATCATCTAATGGGTATTCGAGCGATCTTTTAACATAATCCATCGATGCATCTATCCTGTTGTCATTTTTGTAAGCGACAGCTTGCAAGTATGCGATCTTTTGATACGCTTTTTTCATGTCCGTATTCATACTTTCCATATTATCCAGGATCTCAAGAGCTTCCCGGTAATTGTTGCTGGCAAACAGCACATCGATAAGCAGCTTTTTTGACTCTGTTAAATATGGACTCCTAGGATACATCCGGATCAGATCCTCGATCGTTAAGTAGGCATCTTTTTGATAATTGAGTTCGTGCGACAGTTTTGCGTAATTGAACAAGGTAAGCTGATGAATATTAGCATTCATCCTGTTTAACAAGATAGATTGAAATGCATTTCTTGCTTCTTCATATCTTCCCGTTTTGAGGTAGGCATCAGCTAAGGCGTATATCGCATATTGACCAACACTGTCACGGGTGTTATTATTGAGTTCTTCAAGATATTCAACAGAAGACTCAAAATCTCCGATCTTATAATATGCCACACCGATCTGATAGATCTCTTCTTTGGTGAGAGAGCGGCTTTCGTCTGCATACAACTTGAAGTTCTTCGCCGCATTTTCATAGTCTTCTAACTTGAAGTATGCTTTCCCTACGAGATGATGCAGGTGTTTGCGATATTGAACGTTTTCATTGGACAAGTAAGGATCGAGGTAGCCGATCACTTTGCTGTAATCTTCTTTAAAATAATAGATCTGAGCTTTGTAGTAGGGGATAACATCATCGAAAATTTCAGATCTCTCGGCTTTATTAAAACTTTCGAGGGCGGATTCAAGGTTACCTTCAAAAAATTCGATGAAGCCATAGTAATAGTTCGCAGCGAGCATATATTGCGATTCGGTGCTCTTTATTTGCGCAAAGAGTGGTTTCGCCTTTTCAAATCGTTTCAGTATAAAGTTTGAATATGCGGTTTTGAAATTATACTCCACGACCTGATCGATAGCAAGGTCATCGATCTTTACCTTTTCAAACCACTGTAAAGCGTTTTTGTATCTTCTCTTTTTATAATAAAGCTGCCCGAGGTTGAAAGTTGCCAATCTGGCTTCAGCGGTTCCTTCATGCTTTTCGATAAAAGCCAGCAGATCGTTTTCGGCTCTGGGTTCTTCGAGTTTATATGAAATCCAGGCGAGATAATATTCTGCTTTGGCCTCCCAGTACTTATATTCCTGTCGGCCCAATGTATTCTCTTCAGCTAAAAACTCTTGAAACAACTTCTTAGCAGGCAAGTACTGACGTTCTTCAATTAGTTGGACAGCTTCCTTAAAGCTATTTTCCTTCAGGTAGTAATTCGATGTTTCCTGAGCGGTTGAGCTTAGATAAAAAAAGCAACATAATAAGACTATCAGGCGATATCTCATAAAAGCGTTAAGTTAGAAAGAAAACGACATTCCAAGTGTCGGTAGTATAGGTAACTGATTAATCCGAGTAAATCGTACCCTGTCGAAATAAAAAATATTTGCTCTGTCGTAAATATTTGTTACTCCTGCCTGAATTTCCAGTAAACTTTCATTCTTAAAGTATACCTTCTTCTTTACTGAAAAATCGAGCCTATGGTAATCAGGCAATCTACCTCCGTTGAGCTCATCTGCATATATGATGCCAAGATTTCCATTTTCAGTTTCATATTCTGTATCGATACCACCGCCGAGGACCAGTTGCTCATAGAATCCTTTTGTCTGCGTGAAAGGGAAACCGGTTCCAAAGTTCCATCTGGCATTCACTTCCCAATCGAGATCTTCTCCAAAGCTGTACGATGCGATTAGATTCACATTATGCCTTCTGTCATAGTGTGGATTATAAACTTGATTGCCGTCGTTTCGCTCTACATATCCCAGCGAATATGCTGCCCAAAGAAATATCTGATTGTAGTCATAGTTAACAAGGACATCGAGGCCATATGCAGCACCTTCCTCGATAAGATAATCTGAATCTTCCGGAAATAGCTTGTTTCTGTTCAGATTGATAAGCTGGAAGAAGTCTTTGTAATATGGCTCAACATTGATCGTGATCCTTTTGCCAAGATCATACTCAACACCTCCGATAATATGAAATGCTTTCTGTAGTTTACTTTTTGCATCATCTCCATCTATGGTTGTAAGTGTTTCTTCAGGTCCTGATAAAAAGCCGGTAAAGAGGTTTACAACATCTTTATCAGATTTAGTACTGATAAGATTTTGTGAGAATATTCCTGTTGCGACCTTGATCCTGAGGTCATCGGTGATATTATACTTCATACCCAATCTTGGCTCAGGAGAGATCTCTCCGAGTGATCCATAGTATTGAAGTCTCAAACTAGGTTCGATCACAAATTTATCCCAATGCTTTTTCATCGAGAAGTAAGCGCCTAGCTCTGTTGTATTCTGATTTTGATCGATGATGATCCCGAGTGGATTGAAGAATTCGAAGGTGGTTTTAAAACCTGTAACATCCAATCCGTAATCGATCTGCCCATTAGAAATGAAGTATGTGAAGTCCATTCCAAGATTAAAACCTTTGATCGAACTTTGACGAGGTTTGTCTTCAGCTTCCTGCAGAGAGACATCGTAACTGGAATAGTTAAAATTCGTCCGAAAGTAGATATTGGACCTACCGGGAATAATAATAAAGTTTCCACCGCCACCAATGGCATCCCAGGCAAAGTTTGAAACACCCTGGAAATTAGCTTCATCACTATAATTAAAGCCGAAGAGGTTGAATTTGCTTCCTGTACTTGATGTCGCAGATATTTTTCCGTAAAAATCACGGAAATTAAATGGGATCCCATTTGAATCTACATAACTGTATAGTGCTTTAGAACTCTTATCGAGATAGGAGTACTTGGTGCTCAATAGGAAGCTTACGCTGCTTCCTTTTTCATCGATCTTCTTAAGAGGGCCTTCAAGCAATAGTTTAGCAAGAAAAGGATTGGCTGATACCTTCCCTGAAAGCTCCTTTTTGTTTCCATCTCTGGTCGTAACATCTACTACTGCAGAGATCCGGTTACCAAACTGCCCACCGAAACCACCGGTATAGACGTCTACGTTTTTCATAGCATCGGTCTCGAAAATGGAAAACAAACCAATAGAGTGGATCGGATTATAGATGGGCATACCATCCAGTAAATATTTTGTCTGAACTGGAGTACCTCCACGAATGTATATTTGTCCACCTTGATCTCCGGTAAAGATAACACCTGGCATAGTCTGAAGGAACTGTGCAATATCTGCTTCACCACCGATAGTTGGTATCTTATTGATCTTTTTTGGTGTAATTGTTTGCACAGAAATGTTCACCTTACTTGTCCTTTCAGATTTTTCAGCAGAGATCTCGATCTCCCGAATTTTAATTGCTGACTCCTCGAGGAACACTTTGATATTATTCGTTTTATTCGCTACGACATCGATTGCAACAGAAGCGGTATCATATCCAATGAAAGTTGAAATCAGAGTGTAGCTTCCAGGAGGAACGTTAACTAAAGAAAAGAAACCATTGATATCTGTAGACGCACCCATGGTAGTCCCTTTAATGATCACAGTAGAAAAGATGATGGGTTCTCCTGTGCTTTCTTCGTAGACAAAACCACGAACAGTACCTTGTTGTGCGAAAACGGAAAGTAAACTTGCACTAATAAGCAGGGTAATAAGAAATTTCTTCATGTTTAATTCTATTGCAAGCAAACTTAAGTTCAATATTCCGGTGTTTTGTTTGCGTAAAGTAAGATTACAAGATCATTTATTGATCACTTTATTCACAAGATCAGCAGCATCCTGCAGCAAAATCGCTGAGTGCACCTCCAAACCAGACTTATCGATGATCTCTTTTGCTTCTTCAGCATTTGTACCTTGAAGGCGTACAATAATAGGAACGGGAATATTCCCGATCGACTTATATGCGTCTACTACTCCTTGTGCAACTCTGTCACAACGGACGATCCCACCAAAGATGTTAACAAGAATGGCTTCTACTTTAGGTTCTTTTAGGATGATTCTAAAAGCCTTCTCAACACGTTCAGCATTTGCAGTTCCTCCTACATCGAGGAAATTCGCAGGTTCACCACCCGAAAGTTTAATGATATCCATCGTCGCCATCGCGAGACCGGCACCATTTACCATACAACCCACATTGCCATCGAGATTGATATAGCTGAGTTGAGATTCACCGGCTTCTACTTCAACAGGATCTTCCTCTGTAATATCTCTCATCGCAACGATGTCTTTGTGTCTGAATAATGCATTATCATCGACGGAGATCTTGGCATCTGCTGCCATTACCTGGCTGTCAGAAGATTTTAGACACGGATTGATCTCGACAAGCGTAGCATCAGACCCTTTATATGCTTTATAAAGAGAGGAGATGAACTTTGCCATTTCCTTAGCAGCCTTACCAGAGAGTTTTAGATTTCCTGCGATCTTGTTCAATTGAAAAGAACGGAGACCCACAGTTGGATCGACCCATTCCTTATGGACGAGATGCGGAGTGGCTTCGGCAACTTCTTCAATATTCATTCCTCCCTCAGTGGAGTGAATGATCACATCCTGACCCTTCTCACGGTCTAGAAGAATACTGACGTAGAACTCTTTAGGCTCTTCTTCACCCGGATAGTAAACATCCTGAGCGATATAAATCTTATTCACGAGTTTTCCGGCTTCCCCTGTCTGAGGGGTAACCAGTGTCATCCCGTGGATCTGATTTGCAAGTTGATCTACCTCTTCAAGTGATTTAGCTAATTTCACGCCACCACCTTTACCACGACCACCGGCATGAACTTGTGCCTTGATAACCCACCATTCTGTTCCGGTTTCCTCACTCAACTTTTTTGCAGCTTCGATAGCTTTTGATGGATCTTCGAGCATGATACCATCCTGAACTTTAGCACCGTATTTTTTCAATATATCTTTAGCCTGATATTCGTGTAAATTCATTCTGTTTTGATGTTTTTGAGAAGCGCTAAAATAATGTGATTAGCCGTAAGATACCAGTATTCTTATCGACAATTGAAGTACTTAGAGTCATTTAACTAGTGATTTTCGACCAACAACCCTGCATAATGGACAAGACTCAAAATTGTGACTCCTTGCAGGGCAATATTCACGCCCAAAGAATATGATCTGCAGATGTAATTTGTTCCAAAGTTCTTTTGGGAACAGTCGCTTCGCATCTTTTTCAGTTTGTGTAACATTCTTACCGTTTGTAAGTCCCCACCTATACATCAATCGGTGTATATGCGTATCTACCGGGAATGCCGGAACTCCAAATGCCTGCGCCATAACCACAGATGCTGTTTTGTGGCCAACTCCCGGTAAGCTTTCCAACTCTTTAAATGTAGCCGGAACTTTCCCATCAAACTTGTCAATCAGTATTTCAGAGAGCTTTTTGATAGCTTTTGATTTCGTTGGAGATAACCCTACCGGTTTGATGATCTCACGGATCTCATCTGTGGCAAGACGAGCCATGGCTTTAGCATTAGGGCCCTTCTTAAACAAATCAGGGGTGACCCGATTCACCATTTTGTCTGTGGTTTGAGCAGATAGGAGTACAGATATTAACAGCGTGTAAGGATCTGTATGATCAAGAGGAATGGGAGTTCTGGGGTAAAGCTTTTCCAGAGTTTCTGTGATAAATTCTACCTTCTCAGTTTTTTTCAAAGTCGTAAGATTTCGATCAACACAAGAAAGCGGAACTCACATTATCCCAATTGATGATCTTAAAGAAATTACTGATGTAGTCTTTCCGATTGTTTTCATAATTCAGATAATAAGCATGCTCCCAAACGTCAATACCTAAAATTGGGATACCGCTTTTGTCAACGATCTTTTTCATTGCCGGATTATCCTGGTTCTCTGTAGTACTTATAAAAAGGTCTTTCTCTTTTTTGGTACTCATATTCAACCATGCCCACCCTGAACCGAATTGCGAAGCCGCTGCTTCTGAAAACTGCTTTTGGAACGCTTTAAAAGAACCGAAGGAACTGTTTATAGCATCTTTCAGATCTGAATGGATGTCTTCCATATTACTATTATCGCTGATCGAATTCCAATAGATAGTATGATTAAAGTGACCTCCGCCATTGTTTCTAACCGCTGTTTCTTCTTCATTTATTTCTTCCATCAGTTTCCAAATGTCTAGCTGTTCATAGTCAGTATCTGCAACGGCTGCATTTAATTTTTTCACATATCCTGCATGGTGCTTTCCATGATGGATCTCCATGGTCATTTTATCGATATGTGGCTCCAATGAGTCGTAATCAAATGATAACTCAGGTAATGTAAAAGGTGTCACTTGTTTAACTTCCTGAGCTTTATCACCAGATGACATTTTATTATCTGATTTGCAGGAGGAAAATAACAATGGAGAGGCGATCGCACCGGCTGTAGCTATCCCGGAAATTTTCAAGAATTTTCTCTTTTTCATAGGTTTTAAAGATAGAAAAAGTGTTTTGAATACTATTAAGCTTGTCTATCAATTTGTGGGATTTATCTAAGTATTTTCGTGAAACAGCGATTTCTAGTTATCTTTATATATTAAGGAGTTTAAAACTTTTATATAGAAATCCTGTTTTAGAATAATGCTACACTATGTAACATATGATCATCCTACGTCCAAAGAATGGGTAACTTTTGTCCATGGCGCTGGTGGTAGCTCTTCTATTTGGTTCCGACAGATACGAGAGTATCAGAAGCATTATAATATTCTGTTGCTCGATCTAAGAGGGCATGGAAAGAGTAAGTTTAAGATCGGTAGAATGATCAAGAGATATACTTTTAAGTTTATTGCTGAAGATGTTGTTGAAGTTTTAAATCATTTAAACATAGACAGGTCTCACTTCGTTGGTATTTCGCTTGGAACAATAATCATCAGGGAACTAGCAGAACATCATCCGGAAAGGGTTAGCAGTATGATCATGGGAGGCGCTATTATGAAGCTTAACTTCAGATCACAGATACTGATGCAGATCGGTGTTATCTTTAAATCCGTTATTCCTTATATCTTTCTTTATAAGTTCTTTGCATTTATAATCATGCCTCGTGAGAATCATAAGGAATCCAGAAACCTGTTTATCCGGGAAGCTAAAAATTTATATCAGAAGGAATTTATTCGATGGTTTAAACTTGCAGCTGAGATCAATCCTTTATTGCGTCTGTTCAGAACTAGAGATGTTAATATTCCCACACTATATGTAATGGGAGAAGAAGATCACATGTTCCTTCCTTCTATTAGAAAACTTGTTGAGAAGCATAGCTTTTCTGAACTCTTTGTGATACCTCAATGTGGACATGTTGTGAATGTTGAGAAACCGTATATCTTCAACCAGAAAACCATCAACTTTATTGGGTCTATTTAATCAGGATCACCTTGTAAACTTGTTTCCCTTCCAATTGTATAAAGTATTCTCCACCAGACCATTTACTGCAATCGATCTCTAGTGATTCTCTAAGATCGTACTTCTTGAATAACTGACCTTTCTGATTGAATACACTTATTCTTTGCAATCCAACTTTTTCAGATTTGAAAATAAGGTAGTCTGAAGAGGGGTTCGGATAAATACTTAGAAAGTTATTTTCAACCAGCTCTTCAACCGCCAGGATCTGATCACAGAATGTGGTATCCGGATTAAATTCAATAAACCCTTTTTGACTCAGATCCCGACCTGCAAACCCACTATAATCTGCTGGATATTTTTTCATTTGGAACATCAAGTTTGCACTTAACGGAATAGTGTCACCTTGTGAAGCAGGTACACCTCCTATGAATGGGTTTTCGAATTCCCATATGATTTCATCATTGCTATTCAATTCAAAGTTATATCCAGACCGACCCACGCATATCAATTTATTACCATTTTCGAGTACTTGCGCACTGGATAAAATATCGGAATAGATAGCTGAAGAAGGTGTTGCAGCATATTCGTAGTCGAAAGTATTTGGACCCCAGATCTGCCCATTCATGGGATAATTCCAACCATAGGAGTCGAAAACAGGATTGAACATGTTTACGGTGGAAGTACTTGATGATACACGATTGTTGAAGACCATCACCTTTCCAAAATCCGGATGTGCAGCAGTAAGATGCCTGTCGACCCAATGAGCATCATGCTGATAAAATAGCTTTTGATCGGTGGTATCGCCGTTATCATAAGCAGCCTGATTTCCCCATCGATATACCAGGTCTCCACCTCGCCCTGATGCACCTCCCGAATGAGAGGCTGCTTGTGCCGTTGATGTTGAATGGTCGATGATCCAAACTTCGCTAAATGTTGGAACACTTAAAAGGATCTGATCGAGTAGGGGATTGTAATCAATAGAGTTTGAATGCATCCAATCAGGGTTTCCACCGGCACTACCATAATTGATATTGATCAATTCAGGATGATCCCCCACCACACCAAAATTGTTTTTTGTGGAATCATGATCCTGTATAATATGATCCATGGCATGCCATTCCCAAACTATTTGGAAACTATCTGTTCCAATGGGCTTTACCTCAATAATGTAATCTGGCCAGAATTCATCTGTACTTAGCAAAGCGGAGTCTCTTCCTTCCTGAATAGCGGTACTTGCCGAAAAATTTTCCCATGCGATCATAAAAATATTCCCATTCGGATGCATAGCGATATCATGGTGCAGTCTAGCGGTTGAATCGTTTAACTCAAAAGACCACAACAGATCATTTTCCCAGTTTCGAATTTCAACAATAGCACCTCCACCTCCTGCCCAGATTGGATCACTACCGATATTGGAATGTCGCTTGCATTTAACAAGATTGCCATTGTCAAGAATGTAGGCTGTATTTCCTGCTCTGTAGACCATAGAATCTTCCCATTTATGAACATACTCTCCGCAGTTATCTAGTAAGTAAACGTTAGGTTGATTATGGGGATAGATCAGGCTATATCCATCGTATGTTTGTGCCGGATCATATGTGATCAAACCAACAGTATTTTGAGCACAGATACTTAATGGAAGTAAGAATAGGACGAGACAATTGATCAATCTCATTTTATTATTATTTTATGGAGTGATGTTTCTTTTTCAGTTTCAATTTTCAATAGATAAATGCCACTATTAAATTGAAGAGGGATCGTCAATTTTAATGATCTCGCAGCATTCTTATACAAAAGTTTTCCGCTCAGATCATACATTGATGCATCAACGATAAGAGAGGTGTTCTTTATATGAACTTTCTCTTGAGCGGGCAATGGATAGATCTTAACTTCGTTAGCTGAAATGTCATATATATTGGTTGAAGTGGAATCAAATATTTCGCAATTGTACGGTACAGGATTTAACTCAACCGGTGCTGAAGGAGATAGATCTCGTCCGTCAAAAGCGCTGTAATCCGAAGGATATCTTTCGATCTTGAACACTGGATTGTTATTGGCCAGATTACCTTGACTTACAGGTCCACCTAAAATTACAGGGTTGATATACTCCCAAACCACATTTCCTGTTTGGTCGATCTCGAAAAAATGCCCTTTGTTACCCTCGCAAATTAGCGTGTTCCCATTTGGTAAACGATCGGCTCCGGATACTATTTGTGAATAGAAATTGATACTTTTTACAGGAGGGTAGGACCAATCCAAATCCATCGGATCATAAGGTTGGTTTGCTGCAATATCATAGTTATTGCTTGAATTCAGTGGCGGGACTATTATGTCAACGGAAGAGGCATCTCCACCGGGCCGGCCCTGACCATTGTTATAAATAATGATCTTGTCTTCATCAGGATACCCTTTTGGGATCCATTGAGGGTCGTGCTGAGAAAAAAAGACTTGATCTCCCAATGCACCTCTTTTATAAGCTATCGGATTACCATAGCGATAAAGAATATCACCACCCATACCGGAGTTCCCGCCGCTGTGAGTGGCAGCTTCAGCAGTAGTAGTACTGTGGTCAATGATCCAGATCTCGTTGAAGTTTCGACTACTTAGCAAAATCTGGTCGAGCTCTTCATTGTAATCAACACTATTCATGTGTATCCAGTCTTCACTAAACTTTGGATCAGAAGTAGAATAATTGATGTCGATCAATTCCGGGTGCTGACTTACAACACCGTAATTGGCTTGAGATGGATCATGATCTTGAATTAAATGATCCCATAAATTCCATTTCCAAACAACAGTTGCAGAATCTGGAAAGATCGGTTTTAGCTCAATTACTTTTTCTGGCCAAAGAGCAGATTCGAATGTTGCACTATCTCTACCCGCAGCTATTGCCTGAGCTCTGGTTTTAGATTCCCACGCAATTAAAAGAATGTTTCCATTTGGAAGCGGCTCTATATCATGGTGCTGATGATGGCTACTATCAGCGATGTTATAGCTCCATAGCAAGTTGTCATCCCAATTCTTAATTTCCAGTCGCCCTCCGATTCCGCCACCTGCAAACACCGGGGAGTTTACTTTGCAAGCACGCAATAGACTTCCATTATCCAATAGGTAAGAAGCCATTCCAGGTAAGAAATTGCTTGTCCACCGATTTACTTCGTAGCCGCAGTTATCAATCAGATGGGTTGTAGTATGTGTAGCCGGGGAGAATAAAGTATACCCATTGTAAGCTTCTTGTGAATTGGAAAAATGACCTACCGTTTGTCCGTTGCAAACAACGATGGATAAAACGAAGGAGATTATGAGTGGATAAAAATTCATGAAACAAACAGGCGCTCGAGCATCTGGTCAAACACCAGCTCCATAGTTGTGAATTCGCCATCAAAGTAGAAGAATTCCATTAAATAAATATGCAATTCACTTCTTCCATTTTCTCCGGGAAAAAATTTGGATTGAAGCTTTATAATATCCTGCAAGACTTCAAAATCGGTGTGCTCCTTGTAATGAGCATCAGCTTTTTTATAAGCTTCATGTCCCACTTTCTTAATAATGTAATCCATTGCTTCGTCCGTCATACCCATATCCGCGTTAGATGCATACTCCATCAACAAGGCTAAGAAGTCTTCTCTTGTACAATTTTGTAAAAATTCCGACATACATCGATAGTTTGTTCACTCAAATATACGAATGAAAATTCTACAACTCGTCCTTTCGTATTACCTTATTATCTATTGGTGGTACTGTTTTCAGATCATTAGATAAAACCTTAGCCTCTTCATCAGCAAAGGTTGAGAGCAGCAGCGTTGCCTACTCCAGAATTCCTTTATCAAGCCATTCAGAGAACCGGATGGCCTTAATAAATTCTTCCTCAGTCAAATTCGATATACTGGTTTTATGAAAGGTAGAATTATCAATAAAAAGGCTTCTCATTAAAAGTTCATCAAGGTGGTTTACAACTATTATCTATATTTGGGATATGGAAATGACTACAATAATTGAGAAAATTAGCGCACGAGCCTCGAATATGGATCCAATTGGTAACAGCATCAAATTTAAGATGGGTGATCAGGTAGTTTTTATCGATGGCAAAGGCGATTCTAATATAGTATCAGAAGATGATGCTGATGCAGATTGTACTATCAGCATGAAAGAGGAAAATTTCAAGAAGTTAATAGCAGGTGATCTGAATCCAATGACAGCATTGATGACAGGTAAGATCAAGATCGATGGTGATATGTCTGTTGCGCTAAAACTTCAAAGTTTGTTAGGGTAGTTGGTAGTTATAAACGAACTCTCAAAAGGCCTTCCTGAACGACGGATGCAACGAGTTTGCCATCGTGACTGAAAATATTGCCTCGAGTAAATCCTCTTGAATTTGAAGCACTGGGGCTATCGATCGCATAAAGCATCCAATCTTCCATATCAAATTCTCGGTGAAACCACATTGCATGGTCGAGGCTTGCAAATTGTATTTGATCAAAGCGCACTTTATCCTGATGAGGTTGTATAGCGGTAGTTAATAAAGTGTAATCACTAGCATATGCTAACAATCGGTATAGAATTCTCTTATCCTCCACTTTGTCACCTTTCATTTTAAACCAGACATGTCTGAATGGTTCATGCTTTTGCGAAACAATAAAAGCTAAAGGATCAACCGGCCGAACCTCTATTGGCCTTTCTCTTAAATAACTCTTGAATCCTTCCGGGATCTGATCCTTGAATTTTTTCAGCAATTCAAAATCCGATAATAGTTCATCAGGTTTCTTAACATCAGGCATTTCTATTTGATGTTCTAATCCGGGCGCGATATGTTGAAACGAAGCGGCCATATTAAAAATAGCTTGCCCATCTTGAATGGCAACTATCCTTCTTGTTGTGAAACTTCCTCCATCTCTCAACCGATCCACCTGATATATGATTGGTTTATCCAGATCTCCAGGTAGTAAGAAATATGCATGGGTTGAGTGAACAGTTCTTTCTTCAGGAACAGTAAGCATAGCCGCGTGTAAACCCTGGGAAAGAACTTGACCACCATAAACCTGAGGAGAGCCCATATCGTGACTATAACCTTTATAAATATTTTTGTCGACTTTCTCCAGATCTATCTCTTCAAGCCATTCTTTAATGCTATTCATAAAAATTCGGGAGTTTGAACACAAAAGTACTCTTTAAGCACTTAGAATTTGATTTAAATTAAATGCGAATGATTAAAACAGGAGGCCATGTAACACGTAGTATTTACTATAGTTTTGAGTTACATTAGAATCATAACATTGTTGTTTAGCTTTTTAACTGTCACTGATAGTTCTTCAGCAGAATTGAAGATGATCTATAAAGGAGTAGATACTATTTTGGCAAATGGTGGTTTAAACATACATAAAATTCAGCTTCCGGCGAAAATCGACACTGCTAAGACATTTTTGATGTTCGAGTCATCGAGTAGCGGTGACAGACCTACCAATGGTCATGTAAGAGGGAAGATCAAATCAGATTCAACTATTGCATTTTATCGTTTATCAAATGAGTCTGCCCCCGGTATTCCTATTATTATCAGCTGGAATGTTATTGAATTTGAACATGGGGTTAGAACACAACGAGGTGGAGTAGCGATGGCAAATAGAAAAAATATTGTAAATATCAATCCAGTTGTATCGACATCACAAGCATTTATCCTAATAAGCAAGACGGCTAAAGTTGATGATGGATCTTTTGGATTTAACGATTATATCCTGGCTGATTTTAACTCGACGTCTCAAATTGAAATACGAGTTGATCTTGAAACCGTAGAGCACATTATAAATTGGGAAGTA
This sequence comes from Chitinophagales bacterium, assembly GCA_013001465.1. Classification (GTDB taxonomy): domain Bacteria; phylum Bacteroidota; class Bacteroidia; order Chitinophagales; family JABDMM01; genus JABDMM01. The sequence continues at coordinate 19,743 of JABDMM010000137.1, forward strand.
ATAGAATTCCTTAATCCAGCTGATATCAATGTTCAAAGAGGGAGCACTAGTATGGATGGAACGACGACATTGGTGTCTTCGACTCTAGTATCCGCAGTTGATCTTTCCAAATCATTTCTATTGACAGGTTATACTGTGCAAGCGAACCATACTCAAATAGGAGCATATAGTTTAAGGTCTGAAATTACCAATAACAATACCGTCTCTTTTGAAAGATTAGCGACTTCAAGTCCTGATTCGATCGATGAAATAGGTTATCAAGTAGTAGAATTGCTCGATGGATCAATAGTACACAGTGGTAAGACTGATTTTAACACAGGGGTTTTGTCGCAGAATGTGAACTTTCCGAGAACAATACAATCGCATACTATTGCTATCGGATCATCGCAACCTGCGAACGGACAGTGTATCGGGAGTACATCATATACTGCTAATGATATAAATGGGATCTGTTCGTATCTTATAGATGTAACAGGTGATGATCAGATTACCTTAGAAAGAAAAAGTAGCGTTGGTTTTTCATCAATAAATTGGTTCGTGATCCAATTTAACTGCGAAAGTCCTAACCAACCGTCAGCAGTATTCAGGAAGTAAAGCTAAAAATGTGTATAACCTCGACTCTAGGGTTGTGAAACTCCACCTTGCTTTGCTACCTTTGCAAAATGGAAATTAGCGGAACGATTATTCAAATTTTACCTCTTCAAGAAGGAGAAGGTAGAAATGGTCCCTGGAAGAAACAGGATTTCATTTTAGAAACAAAAGACCAATATCCAAAGAAAGTATGCATATCTATATGGGGCGACAAGATCGATCAATTTAATTTGAGTGAAGGGAAAGATATTACCGCCTCAATAAACGTAGAAAGTCGCGAATATAATGGGAGATGGTATACGGATGTAAAAGCATGGAAAATTGAAGAAGGTGAAGGTTCTCACAAAAGTGAATCTGGTAATAGTGCATTCATGGTACCACCACCAGCTGCATCAGATGTTCCTCAGGAGTCCGGTGATGTTGAGGACGATTTGCCTTTCTAAGTCAATACGTTCTATTAAGCAATTACTTTTTCCACCTTTTCAGTGTGCAGATTGATGTTGTTATCAATAAACACAGGATCTGAAGGTAGATGAATCGAACCTCGTTTCGCTACCATTTTCTTCTCATCGGATTTACTAATTCTAAAAATTCCGATCTTATCAAATAGCCATATGAATCCATATGCGATATCGAATTCCCACCATTTGTGTGCCATATTAGGACTGTCTGTATACGCATGATGATTATGGTGATAAGACTCACCAATCAATAAGAGGTCAACAGGAATCAAATTAGTTGAATCATCATCGGTATCAAAATTTCTATAGCCTATCTTATGAGAGAACCAGTTGATAATGGCTCCATGAGTTGGCCCCATTGTAATGGTTATAGGTAAGAATAACCACTGCCACCAAGCAGTTGCAAAGTAAAAGTAGAATGCAACATATAAAACAATCCAAGCTACCC
>JABDMM010000146.1 GCA_013001465.1 Chitinophagales bacterium
GATCAAAAGAGAGCAGAGTCTATTCCGATCATTACAGACTATATTCATAAACCACTAAATTCTGAAATGTTAAAGGATATTGTATTTAAATTCTTTAGTCAAAAAAATGCTGCTTAAGTATATCACAGTATCTCATTCTGGTATATTAAATTCATCTTAAGGAATAAAATTACCTTTGCCTTCATGTCGGAATTTCCAAATACTGCTGTTGTTATACTTGCCTGGAACGGCAGAAAATATCTAGAAAAATTTCTACCTTCTGTTGTTGAACATTCTGCAATCCCAAATTGTGATGTTTACGTGGCGGATAATATGTCAACAGATGACTCTATAGAATTCCTCAAGCGTAATTTCCCTTCAGTACATATTATACAAAATAAACGTAACGGTGGTTTTGCCGGCGGTTATAACGATGCCTTGGCAGAAATTAATGCCAAGTACTACATCCTCTTAAATCAAGATGTTGAAGTTACTGAGGATTGGATCCAGCCGGTGATCACAATGCTGGAGAATGATGAAAATATAGTAGCCGCTCAACCTAAACTTCGAGCATTTAATCAAAAAACACATTTCGAATATGCAGGTGCTGCAGGTGGATTGTTGGACAGATTCGGCTATCCTTTTTGCAGAGGAAGGATCTTTTATGAAATTGAAGAAGACCTTGGTCAATATGATGATCCATACGAGCTTTTCTGGGCGACCGGAGCATGCATGTTTATCCGTGCTGAAGAATATCATAAAGCAGGCGGTCTTGATGAGGATTTCTTTGCTCATATGGAGGAGATCGATCTTTGCTGGAGACTTAAGAACAAAGGATTTTCGATCATGTATTGCCCTGATTCTACTGTTTACCATTTAGGTGGAGGCAGCTTACCTCAGGGGAACCCAAAAAAGACGTATTTGAATTTTAGGAACAACCTCATTATGATCTATAAGAATGTTTCAAGACGAAATTTCTTATTTATTCTTCTTGTAAGGTTATTTCTGGACGGAGCTGCTGCAGGGTATTCCCTTTTTATAGAACGCCGTCCTAAAAATGTACTGGCAATTCTAAAGGCACATTTCAGCTTTTACTTTGACATAGTTAAATGGACAAAAAAGCGTCGGAAAGTGCAAAAAGAAAGATCAAGTCAGAATTCCTCAGGCTTACTCAGACGAAGTCTTGTTTTCCAATTCTTCATAAGGGGTAAAAAGACATTTAAACAGTTAAAGCCTTATATGAGCGAGTCCAAAGCGAGCGCGTAACTTTCAAGACCGAAACCAGCAATTACTCCTACACATACTTCTGATATCAAAGACACTTTCCGAAACTCTTCTCTGCTATATGGATTACTTATGTGAACTTCAATAACAGGAGTTGAAATTGCTGCCACCGCATCTCTGATCGCAACTGAAGTATGAGTATAACCACCAGCATTCAGGATTACAGCATCAAACTTTTGATCTGCTTGCTGAATCCTATCGATGATCTCACCTTCAATATTGGATTGAAAGTATGATAAGTCAAAGTCTGAATATGCTTCATTCAGATCATCAAAAAAATCTTTAAAAGAAACTGAACCATAGATTTCCTTTTCCCTTTTTCCGAGCAAGTTTAGGTTGGGACCGTTGATGATCAGGACCGATTTCATTATGCAAAAATAGTTCTTTTGTTCGTGTGCTCATGTGCTCATGTGTTCATGTGATCGTGTGCTCGTGTGCTCATGCCCCGATTCCCGATTCCCGACTCCCGATTCCGCTCGTTTGTGAGCAATATTTATTGCAACTTTGAGATCAAGGATGATCAGTTTATCATACATCAAGGGTTTTAAAGCTTATATCCAACTTGAAAAAGGTTTATCAGTGAATTCCATTGAATCGTATCTCCGGGATATCGATAAATTGGATCAATACCTTCAAGCAATAAAGAAAGATAAAGTTGAGAATATTGAACTTGCAGATCTGGAAAATTTCCTTGCCTGGATCAACGAGTTCGGTCTTAGTGAACGGTCGCAAGCCAGGATACTATCCGGGATCAAATCCTTCTTTAAATATCTTATTACCGAAAAGATCATCGTCAAGAATCCTGCAGAACTACTGGAAAGCCCAAAGTTAGGTCGGAAAATTCCGGTTTCACTATCAGTACCTGAGATCAATAAAATATTTGATGCTGTCGATCTTAGTGATAAAGAAGGAGGCAGGAACAGAGCTATTTTAGAAACATTATACAGCTGTGGCTTACGTGTTTCAGAACTTAGTGATCTCAAATTATCCAACTGTTATTTCGATGTTGGTTTTATAAGAGTACTTGGGAAAGGAAAAAAGGAGAGGCTTGTTCCTATTGGTGATTCGGCGACAAAGCATTTGCAACTATATATTCAACATGATCGAAAATCTCTTCCTGTAAAACCTAAATCCGAAGACATTGTCTTTCTGAGTAGAAACGGTGGCAAACTCAGCCGAGTCATGATCTTCAACGTAGTTAAAAAATATACAGCACTTGCCGGAATCCAGAAGAATGTAAGTCCGCATACCTTTCGTCATTCCTTTGCAACACATCTCATTGAAGGCGGAGCAGACATAAGGGCTGTACAGGAAATGCTCGGACATGCCTCTATTACCACAACTGAAATTTACACCCATCTCGATCGGGAGTATTTGCGAGATACGCTTTTGCGCTTTCATCCTCTCAATGTAAATCGTTAATAACTAACAAGTAAACTTTTTCATTTCTTTTCTAATTTGCTTTTAACAAAATGGGATAGTAATGAAAATCAAATGGGTTAACCATGCCTCCTTTATTACGGAGTATGGCAGTATTAAAATGATCTGTGATCCATGGATCGATGGTCGTGTTTTTAATGAAGGCTGGGAACATATTTCAGAAACAAAATTTACGTACGAAGATTTTAGGGATATTACCCACATCTGGTTCTCCCACGAACATCCGGATCACTTTTTCCCTCCTAATTTAAAACAGATTCCAGAGCAGTATCGCAAAAATATTGTTGTGCTGTATCAAAAAACAATTGATAAAAAGGTATCGGATTTTTGCAAACATCTTGGTTTCAAAGAGCTTCTAGAACTTGAACCATGGGAATGGTACCATTTATCAAATGATTTTAGGGTAATGAATGCAAAGGTTAAAAACGATACCGATTCATGGTTATTAGCCAAAACTCCAGAAAAAACATATTTCAATACCAATGACTGCATCCTCGATGACAAGAATGAAATTCTACGAATAAAAGAAATTGCCGGTAATATCGATGTTCTATTTACTCAATTTTCTTATGCAGCCTGGGCAGGGAATAAAGAAGACACTGAACTAAGAGGCAAGTTTGCAATGGAAAAATTACATGAGATCAAAACTCAGATAAGTTCATTCTCCCCAACATTCACTGTCCCCTTTGCCAGTTATGTCTGGTTTTGCCTTGCTGATAACTTTTATATGAACGATATGATGAATAAGATAGATGAGATCGAAAAATACATTTTGGAAATAGGAAGTTTACCGGTGATCTTGTATCCTGGTCAGGAATGGAATGTTGGAGAAGATTTCGACAATGATATAGCCATCTCTGCCTACTTAGAAGATATAAAAAGTAAGATCGAAAATCCTGTCTTTTCAAACAAAGCTTCGGTTACTTTTTTAGATCTTAAGACAACCGCTGAAGCATTCGCTGTTAGAAGCCTGGAATTGAATAACAAAGCAAAACTGCTTAGCTATCCTCTTTGCACGTTTTATATAACTGATATGGATAAAACACTAAGTTTCTCATTTAAAAATGGGCTTCAACAAATCGATATTGCATATGATGATTGTGATATTGCATTAGCTTCTTACTCACTAAAGTACTGTTTAGATTTCGCGTGGGGTTGGGATACGTTAAATGTAAACGGAGCATACCAAAAACCAAAAAATGGGGATTTCCAGAACTTCATAGAATACCAATGGGTCGCAACACTTAATAATCAAGGGAAGAGGATTGGAAATATTTTCGAGCGAGCTATAAATAAGGTGGGGTATCTTTTGAAAAACTAGTTTTTCAAAAATTGAGACATTGAGACGTTGACCTTCAATAATTGAGAATGAAGAATGGAGAAATTATGATTGTCATTGAAAATTCAACCTTCAACCTTCAACCTTCAATAACTGAGAAAGGAGAATGGAGAATTTGAAACCTTATTATATTAAGAAATTATGATTGTCATTGAAAATTCAACCTTCAACCTTCAACCTTCAACCTTCAACCTTCAACCTTCAATAATTGAACTAAAGCGTTCCTCTCATAGCTTGCTCCCTCTCGATCGATTCGAACAATGCCTTGAAATTACCTTTCCCAAATGACTTTGCTCCCTTTCTTTGAATGATCTCATAAAACACGGTGGGTCTGTCTTCAACCGGCTTCGTAAATATCTGAAGCAAATAGCCTTCCTCATCCCGGTCAACTAAAATATTCAGATCTTTAAGATCTTCCAGTTCTTCATCGATCTCACCAACTCTATTGAAAAGATCATCATAATAGGTATCCGGTACATATAGGAATTCTACACCTCGCTTTCTCAATTCAGCGACCGTATATAAGATGTCATCAGTTGCGACTGCTATATGTTGTACTCCTGCTCCTCTGTAAAATTCGATGTACTCTTCGATCTGTGACTTTTTCTTTCCTTCCGCAGGTTCATTGATCGGGAACTTGATGTATCCATTGCCGTTACTCACCACCTTAGACATTAACGCAGTATACTCTGTCGAAATATCGTTATCATCAAATGTGATCAGCAGTTTAAATCCCATAACGTCCTCATAGAATTCAACCCATTTATTCATCTGGCCAAGCTCAACATTGCCAACACAATGGTCGATATACTTAAGTCCTACCGGTTTGATCTCGAATAAGGGTTCCTTTGGTATAAAACCTGGTAAGAAAGCACCCTTGTACGTCTTCCTCTCAATAAACTTATGAATGGTCTCCCCATAAGTTTTTATTGCAGCGATTTTAACCTGCCCAAAATCATCAGTAAATATTTTTGGTGCCATGACTGACTCGGCTCCACGTTCTGTAGTAGCTTCCCAGGAATGCTGAGCATCATCAACCCATAGCGCTAAAACTTTTACTCCATCCCCATGTTCAGCAACATGTTTAGAGATTTCGGAGTTGGGATCAAATGAAGTTGTAAGAACTAAACGAATTTTATCTTGCTGAAGAACATAAGATGCTCTGTCTTTCAGTCCGGTCTCTAACCCTGCATAAGCTACAAGCTTAAACCCAAAGGCTGCCTGATAGTAATACGCAGATTGTTTTGCATTTCCACAATAAAACTCGATATGATCTGTACCATTAATAGGTAAGAAATCCTGTTTTGAATGCTCGAGTAATTCTTCTTTAAGTTTAACGTCCATTATCTTAATTTTTATTCTGTAAGGTTTGCCATGCTCTCTTCTTTATTCACCCAGCACAAGTAGTAGTCATCAATTTCATACTTCATCGCTTGTTTTGTTACATAAAGTGGTTTGAACGTATCTATCATCACCGCTAATTCTTCTGTTCCTTCCTTGCCGAGGCTTTTTTCTGTAGCTCCAGGTGTTGGACCGTGAGGAATTCCTCCCGGATGCAAAGACATCTGACCTTTGTCGACATGCCCTTTACTCATAAATTGTCCATCTACATAATACATGACTTCATCGGAGTCGATATTGCTATGTGCATAAGGCGCTGGAATAGATAGCGGATGATAATCATACTTTCTTGGAACGAATGAACAGATCACAAATCCTCTCCCTGAAAATGTTTGGTGAACAGGCGGGGGTTGGTGTATCCTTCCGGTGATCGGTTCGAAATCATGAATCGAAAGTGCGTAAGGATAATGAAATCCATCCCAACCTATCAGATCAAATGGATGATACTTATATGTGTATGGATAGATCATGCCTTCTTTCTTGATCAGATAAAGAAACTCACCGGTTTCATCATGTGTTTCAAAATCGGTCGGCTGCTTGATATCCCTTTCGCAATATGGTGAATGTTCCAAAAGCTGACCAAGTTCATTTCTATATCTTTTCGGATACACAACCGGACTAAAAGACTCGATCACGAGATGTTTGTTTTTCTCCGATTTGAATTTCATCTGGTAAACTGTACCTCTCGGTATTAATACATAGTCGCCATATGTAAAGTCAAACGAGCCATAAGCAGTCTTCAAAGTGCCGTCACCTTCATGAATGAAAATGACTTCATCCGCATCGGCATTTTTGAAAAAGTAATCCTCCATCGAATTTCTGGGAGCAGCCATACTAATTTGAACATCAGCATTTGTGATCATTGGAACTCTCGATTGGAGATAGTCATCGTCAGCCTCCACCTTAAATCCTTGAAAACTTCGATGCTTCATCTGAATATCATCAATGATCTCAGGCTTTATCGAATAAGGTTGACCTATTTCTAAGATCGCAGTAGGTTGATGAATATGGTATAAATTTGAGTAAAGATTTGCAAAACCTTCAGTCGAAAAAAGTTCCTCCTTATAAAGCTCTCCATCTGGTCTTCTAAACTGTGTGTGTCTCTTTCTTGGGATCTTTCCTAATCTATGATAGTGTGGCATATACTACAGTTGTTTATACTGCAAAATTAATGAATTCGGTTGATAATTTGTTCATGTGCCCTTGTGCTCATGTGCCCTTGTGCTCATGTGCTCATGTGGTCGTGTGCTCGTGTGCTCATGTGTTCGTGTGCTCATGTGTTCTCGTTTGCTCATGGGTTCGTGTGCTGTGCTTAATTGTGTAAAAATAATTCTAATGAATAATAAAAATTTCTGCGAAATATTACCTAAATTCAATCTAAGATCATCGTAATAGATGATAATAACCCATGCGGTCAGGTGCTTGTGAAACCTAACACTTTAAAATCTGGAGATGGTCGCGAAGAGGCTCGAGCGGACCTCATCTTTAACTTCGGTTAAAGCGTTTCTTCGAAACCAGAGGATGGTCAAATTTCTTCGGTCGCTCCATTATGACTTACAGAGGTTTCAATGAGCCCTCAAATCCTGCCGGATGGGTTTTTTCTTTTCTATTCCGTTTCCAAAACTTTATTGAGCTCCTCAAAGAATGCCTTTACCATTCTTTTATTCTTCCCGAAATCAATGATCTGTGTGGGTATCGCACTTTCACTACGCATGCCGATCTTATGACCTTTTACTCTGATGAAAATTCTTTCGCCCATAGTAAGAGAACCGGTCAATGTCTTTCCAGTGAATAAATTATCATCCGTTTCATGTATTTCCCAACCAAGATTCTCAATACAAACAGGAACTGCACCCATCAATTGAAGATCTGTATAAGGGGTTTCTATGACTTCCTCATATGAAGCCGGTAGTCCAATTGCCATATGTTAACTGTTGAATGCTGCAATATAATTGAAAATTCAATCGTTGCATTTAAAATCCCCTGCTTATAATGAGACTTATACCCACTACTCTGGCATTTTGTAGCTTCCTCTTCGCTTCTTTACCCATTAAAGCTCAACAAATACTCCCTATAAAATTAATCACTGAACCAGAAAAATTTTCTTTCGCTTTATCCGGCATTTTTACCGGGAATCTTTCCAATTCGGATTTTACTCTCGACAAGAGTTCTAAAGAAGCTTCGGGTCAGATTTATCTCGATGCAGTGATTTCAGAAATGTTTACCGGATCGGTGCACATAAATGCGATCAGTAGTAAAAACTACTTCGATGTAGATTCTCTGGACCTTTCTGCATTAGCTTTCAGTCAGAATTCCTATACCTTCGATATTTCCTTAAAAGCACAACATAAGAACGAGCAAAATATTTACTCAGGATTTTTAGATTACGCCATCAGTACTGCCGACTTTAAAACATATCAAAACTGGGAAGAGCCTGAATTGAATCAGCTTATAATGCATAAATTGAACATCGGATTTGAGTACAGCTGGATAGCAGATTGGGATCAAGATCTTGTTGTTAATACCTCGTTAAAATACAATTTCATAGTGCTGGATTTTCCGTTTGAAAAAGAAAAATATCTGTACCGAACATTCAGTCTGTCTCCAGATGAAGCTCTCTTGAACCGCTATAGTGGATTGAGTATGAAAACAAGCATTCAATTAAATAACATTGCGATATTTTTTGAAACTCAAAACAACTTCAAATTATTTAACCGAAGTCAAAGAATACCGATAGAAGGCTTTACCAGGCAAACATTTTATTCTATAGGGTTTACAACGACAAGTACTGCAATACTAGCCGAAAGGAGAAAAGCTCCAAAACGTAAGGTGGGAAAAGGAAGAACCATTCATAATAGAAAAATTGAGCCGTTAAGAAATTGAGTGAATGCATCCCTATTTTGCCCTTGATCCCGAGAGCTATGGGGACTATTGGTAGAGCACATGAACATTTCTACTTGATCAATAGAAAACTTCCTTTCTCAAGGATATCGATCCCCAGAAAACTTTCAGCTTTTATTACATAAAAATAGGTATCGAGATTCTGTATATTTCCTTCATATCTTCCATCCCACCCTTTCTTCAAGTTATCTGTAGTGAACACTCTCTCACCATACCTGTTGTAAACAGAAAATTCTAACAATTGCTCAACACCCCGATATTTTGGATAGATGACATCATTCACTTCATCGTTGTTCGGTGAAAATGCATCGGGTAATTCGATCTTAACATTATCCGCCAACAGAATTCTTACAGTATCTAACGCCAATCCACAGCCCAAAGTATCTTCAACTTGTACAATATATGAGGTAGCATTTACAGGAGTTGCCTGACTGATATTACAATCTGAACAACTTAGAAATTCAACAGGTGTCCAGCTATAATAAGCTACCTCTTGATTTGCTTCCGCAAATATTGTTGCCACCCCGCCTACCGATATCACTGTATCTCCAAAAGCATTCACTTCAACTTCACTTTGCACCTGTATAAATATGCTGTCTGATGTAGAAGAGCATCCATTATGATCTTCAACCAATAGTATGTAAACTTCCGTTTCCATCACCTGAAATATCGGATTATGCACAGTATCCTGACCTTCGCCTGGTGATGGCACCCAGTTATAAGACCAATCCCCATTAAAAGTCGTGGTAAGTTGAATTGTCTCATCTCTACACAATACAGTATCCAATGGGGTAACTTCGATTTGAAAATTCTCAAATATCTCGATCGACCTCGAGACTGAATCCTGACATCCAAGTGAAGATGATACATGAAATACAAATTCATAGATTCCGGAACTGTCGGCAGCTACTGTATTGGTACTAATAGTATCCAAAGAGTTTAATATCCATATTGAGTTAACCGTATTAGTTGAGTTATCCAATATACTTATCGTCGAGGGATTGCACAACGATGTGCTGCTGAGTTCAAAGCTTGCTTTAACAGGATCAACATATACAGATTCTAGTGGTATCGATACCACGCAGTTTTCAGCCCCTGCTAGTCCGTTATCCAATATAAGGACAGGGTTATACACTCCGGAACTATCATAAATATGAGTAACTGTGTCATCGCCGCTAATTATCCCATCGCCAAAATCCCAAAGCACACTCGATACGTTGTTCTTACTTTCGATGTAAAAATCAACTCCTCCAGCTCTACAAATACTGTCAGGTTCTACGCGGTACGAAGCAGTTGGGCCTCCAATAAAAACCGCATCGTCTATCCGTACAGAATCAACACAACCAATATCATCGACCACTGTCAAACTAACTGTAAACATGCCGGCTGTACTGTAATTGTGGAAGGGAGAAACTGCAGACGAAAATGCACCATCTCCCAAATTCCAATTCCAATTCACTATGTTGCCTTGTGATGTGTTGCTAAATGATACCAATAATGGCGGACATAGACTACTATCCGGATCTACTGTAAAAGATGCCTGTGGATCGCGAACTATGATATATTTTCTTTTGCGAACGGAGTCTACACATCCCTTTTTATCTGTGATCGTGAGTTTAACTGTAAACGAATCCCGGGCGCTATAAATATGCAATGGGTTCTTATCCGTCGATGTGTTCCCGTCACCAAATTCCCAAAAAGAGGTATACTGCTGACCGATCGATAAATTGTAAAATATAACAAGATCGTTGATGCAATTGTCTCTCGAAGGCGTTCCTATATTTGCCTGTGGATTATTCATAACCAGTATTTCACTTTTGCTATCGCTACATCCAAATGTATCAGAGGTTTGAAGTTCGATTAAATAAGCACCCTGATTCTGAAAATAAAACGAAGCATTCCGGCTCGTGATCGTATCCATGCCATCAACAGTCCAGATCCAATTTGTTATTTGCCCGTCTGCAACAGAGGAGTCTGCAAAAGAAATTGAAGTTGGTGCGCAAAGTAATCCTGAGTCGATTCCAAAAGCAGTATTGTGCTCTATTACCCTGATCAGTTTTGCAAACGTGCTCATACAAGAATTTACATCTCTTACAAAGAGACGGGGAAGATATAAACCTGCTGCATTGTAATCCACATTATCCCGAACCAAAAATTGTTTCCAGCTTAAGTCTTTGGTTTTAACTACAGTATCTCCATTCCCAAAAATCCACATAGCAGAAGAGATCAAAAGAGTATCCACGATCGAAGAAGAGTTCGCATCAAACATCACATTTTCCAGACGATTACATCCAATGGAATCAGACACTGTGAAATGAGCTTGGGGTGGAGGATATAGCTCAAGAATGGTGGTATCTTCAGATATGCAGCCCGATACAGAATCATACATAGACAAGATCACTAAATATTTTCCACTATCCGGAAAACTCACTGTTGCCGGAAGAGAATCCAGTAGTGCGCCGAAACCGGGATCAACAGAGTATTCCGTATAGGCGCCAACAGCATTTAGATCCAGAAAGACATCCAGATATGAGAAACAATTCAAACTTGCTTGCATAGCGCCTCTCATTCCTAAAACTTCAACGCCCTGATTTGCTATGAATACCTGAGAGAGACATCCATTATATTCAATATATGCCGAGGGTAACCAATAACCCGGATCCAGCAGGTAGCTCGCGAAGTTGTTCATGGAAGTTCCTATCTGGTTCACTCCGTCTGACCAGAAGATCTCTGTGAAGGTATCGGCCAGCATTTGGAACTGGACCTTTTTATTCGCACAGATGGTATCTTGTAGAACTAGAAAATTACCGGTGACCTCTTCTCCGGTTAGTAAACTATATTGTGCCGTATCGGAACAACCGAATGAATCGACAACGATTAGACCAACGGAAAACACACCAACAGAATCCAACAAGAAGTTGAGCGAATCCACACCGCTGATCGTGGTATATCCAAGATCCCATACTGATGAGCTAATTGGTAAACTTGAGGTGAAAGAATCCCGAAGCGTCAAATTTACAGGTATGCAAGTCCCTTGCAAGGACGGACTTATAAATGCAACAGGACCTCTGATCAAAACCCCCTTTGATATGGTATCGATGCAGCCAAATGCATTCTCGACCTCCAACATAATTCGAAAATTACCCTGACTTACAAACTTATGCTTGGGATTCGACAGATCGCTTTCACCTCCATCACCAAAAGTCCAATAGTAATTTAGTCCATTGAAGGATTGATCATTAAATTGAAACCGATGTGATCGACTGCACGCAAAATTGGTATCTATGCTGAAATCTGCATTGATCTCATGAAACACTATTGTTCTGGTAGCAGTATCTGAACATCCGAATGCAGAAATGATCAGTGATACATCGTAAGAACCCGGCTGGTTGTATGAATGGACAGGGCTATGAAAAAGCGAACCGCTGCCGTCACCAAAATTCCAAATATTATTAGTGTTAAAAGGATTACTCTGATTAAAAAACACAAAGGTGTCGGCAGGAGTAAGACATCCGGTATCATTGTTTACAGTAAAAAAAGCTTCGGGTTCCTTTACAGAAATATATTCTACCTTCTTTATAGAATCAACACATCCCGAAGCATCCGAGATGATCAGTGTAATAGAATAAACACCGGGAGCATTATAAGAGTGTGAAGGATGTTTATCAATTGAAGTTGCACCATCACCAAGTTTCCACAGATAAGTTAGATTACTTCCCGGTGTCGAATTATTTTGAAAATTCACCACTAGCGGCGGTTGACAACTTCCAAAAGTATCAGCACTAAATTCCGCTTTCGGTATCGCGTATGCGGTTATTGTATCATCTAACGCTATAAAATCGATACATCCGTTTGAGTCGATCACTTGGAGCGAAACAGAAAAATTACCGATTAAATTATAAGTATGAAGAGGGTTCTCTAAACTGGAAACTGATCCATCACCAAAATCCCAAAGAAAGGTAGAAATAGTACCGCTTCCTCCAGAAGTATTGTTCTGCAATTGAATGCTGAAAGGCACACATCCTGAATTCACTGCTGGCACACCGATACCTGCGACCGGTTTCGGGAGAACTTCAATATAAGCTGTTTTAACGATAGTATCTGATTGGTTGAGGGAATCTGTAGCGATCAAGACCACAGTATATAAACCGGGGTTATTGAAGGAAACGCTGGGATTTTTAATAAATGAAATGCTACCATTTCCGAAGTCCCATTTCCATTTATCCGGATCACCGGAAGAGTTGTCGAAGAAGTCAACAACGACAGGACTGCATCCTTGAACCACAGATGAAGTAAAGTCTGCAGAGGGCTGTGCGAATAATTGAAAACAATACAGGAAGGCGATGAATGGTAAAAATCTGTTTATGGCCATACTCCTAAACTCCTGGTAAATATATGAATTCTACCGCTTCGACAATCGGGAAATCACTATCTTTCATAATAATGATGATGATTCGGACGTTCATGCTCGTCGCCCTCACCTATTTTTCAACTTCCATTTCCGCAGATTGCCAGGAGATCCATTTTTCACAATATGGCGAAACATCTTCTTTTATTAATCCTGCTTTTAACTCCCTTTTTATCGGAGACTGGCGTGTGGCTGCAATATATAGAAATCAGTGGCGAGCTGCAGACAAACCATACGAGACTTACATGGCTTTCGTTGATAAAAGATGGGAATGGGTGTATGATGTTTTTACCCTGAGTATAAACCTAAGCGACGATGTTTCCGGAAGTAGAAACTTGCATAAGGCAGCAGCTAAATTCACATTAACATATAGCAGGAAGTTTGGTAACAGCTCAATATCTGTTGGGTTTTCGCCTTCCTATCATCAATTCTTTCTCGACAGGGACATCAGCTTCCCAGATCAGTTCGATCCAACTGAGTTTGCTTTCAATAGTCAACTTCCGGGTGATGAACCTTTAGATCGATCTTCAGAGGGATACTTCAGCTTCAGTACCGGAGGATTATGGAGTCTCAGCACACAAAAACTGGGCGCATACGGAGGCTTTGCTATATCACACATCAATACACCCGGTATTAGTTTTTATGAAGAAGATAATTCCACTTTCCTTCCCATGAAACTTACTTTGCATGGTGGGATCGCTGCACAGATCTCCGAATCTATCGCAGTGCATCCTTCATTTATTCTTAGCAGTCAGAACAAGTCCAATAATTTTATTTTTGGAAGCTGGATCGAATGGGTTATAAAAGATTCCAAATCTGTAACCGGTTTCAGAACCGGTCTTTATTACAGAAACAACCTGGGAGGATATGCCGAAAACGGTTTCTTTAAACACTCCGATGCTATGATCATTCCGATCTCTGTTGCGCTCGATCAATTTCGCGCTACCCTGTCTTACGATATCAATATTTCAGGATTTGAAGCGGCAAGCAATAACAAAGGCGGTTTTGAGATAAGTTTAGTCTACATTGTCCCGCAAAAAAAGTCAAGAAATTTCCTTCAACCCTGCTGGATGTTTTGATCAATTTATCAAGTTTCAATTTTTTAAGTTTCAATTTCTTCAATTTTCAATACTTCGAAACTCAATCTTTAAAAATCGACAACCCCTATTGATTATTATATATTTTTTATGTAAATTAATAGGAGAAATCACGAAATTATGGGTGCATATGCTGAGGCATATTATAAAAGAGAGCTAGCAAATAGTATCAGTCACGGCTTTGGTGTGATTTTCGGTATAATTGCTCTACCTGTTGCAATGGCTCTAGCCGTTCGTACAAACTCTGTCGAATACACCATTGGCGCAGCAATATATAGCACAACTTTTCTGATGGTCTTCCTTACTTCAACGATTTATCACAGCATCCATGAGATAAAAATTAAAAGGATTTTTCAGGTCCTGGATCATATTTCGATCTATTTCCTTATAGCAGGTAGTTATACTCCGTTTGTTCTTTTGTTTTTAAACACAAATCCAGGTTGGACTCTCTTAATAGTAATATGGTGTATGGTATTTTTCGGAAGCATCTGGAAAGTATTCTATACCGACAGATGGAAAAAGGTTTCTACAGGTCTATATCTCTTGATGGGTTGGATGATCATATTGGTTGCAGAACCCTTCTTTGCAAATACACCTAAGATCTGCTTATACTGGTTAACGGCAGGTGGGTTGTTCTATACCGTTGGTGTGATATTTTTCGTCTGGAAAAGATTCCTGCATCATCATCTGATATGGCACATTTTTGTCTTATTAGGAAGTATAAGCCATTATATTGCTGTGATCTACGCGATAAGCTCTAAAATTTGATCAATAAATTGAGGTATTGAGACAGTAATCAAAAATTCAAAACTCAACCTTCAATAATTGAACTAGTCTTTCCACTCAGCAACAAACATATTAGTAGCTCTTCCTCCGCCATTATTCCTGTTCGAGGAAAAAGATAAGTACTTCCCATCAGGTGAAAACATCGGAAACGAATCGAATGCCTCATCAAAAGTGATCTGTTCTAATCCTGATCCATCAATATTGATCATGAATAGGTTGAAGGGAAATCCTTTTGTATGATGATTACTGCAGAAAATGATCTTCTCTCCGGAAGGATGGAAATACGGTGCCCAATTTGCTCCACCAAGGTCTGTCACCTGAACCACATTGGAACCGTCAACATCAGCAATAAATATCTCCATATCTGATGGGGACACTAAGTGATCAGCAAGAAAGTCTTTATACATTTTCTGATCTTCCGCTGATTGCGGTCGGGATGCGCGCCAAACAATTTTACTTCCATCGGCAGAAAAGAAAGCACCACCATCATAACCCAAATCACTGGTGATCTGTTTTACATTACTACCGTCTATGTTCATAGTATACAATTCCAGATCACCACTTCGGTCTGAAGTAAATACAATCAAATCACCTCTGGGTGAAACTGTAGCTTCGGCATCATAGAATTCATTGTCGGTATACTGATGTGAGATCTTACCGCTAAGATCAGCTTTGAAAATTTCAAATTCTGGATGGATCTGCCATACATATGAACTGTATTGCTTTCTGTCCAACTCCGGTGGGCATTCTTCATGAGACGGGTGGGTCGACGCATACACGATCTCCTTATTACCGGGTAAAAAATATGAACAAGTTGTCTTGCCTTTACCTGTGCTAACCATACTATAAGCAAATTCTCTCTCTCCTTTTAGAACCGCATCGATCGGGCCATAATAGATCTGGTCACAATTTAAACCACTCGCCTTATCTGTCCTTTGGAAGACAAGGCTTTTATTATCAAAACTCCAGTAGGCTTCAGCATTCTCACCGCCATCTGTCAGTTTTATTATTTTTCCAAAATGATCTTCGCCTTCATACTTATTTGGAGACGACTCTACCTCAGTCTCTGGAGTAGCAATATCAGTAGTTTCATTTTTATTTTCACTTCCGCACGCGGCAAGGAATAAGATAATCGGAACTAAATACTTCATAATTTTTTCTTTAGGAGGTGCAAAACTAAGCATTCATTAACTTTGTCTATCACCAAAATCTGTAAAAGATTGAGAATTTGTTTTAAAATTCTTTTATGCCTTGCGCTGTTAGCGTGTGGTAATAAAATAGAGGATAAAAATAAAAATGAGAATGGAGGTCCGGCAAGCGAGTATGGCATAGACGAGCTGATCGAAAATGATCCTGACAACAATGAACTGTATTTTAAGCGTGCAAATCAATCGTATCAATCAGGAAATTTTGAGGGTGCATTAAGCGATCTTGAAAAAGCGATGCGGTTGGACTCGACTGTGGAGGACTACTACTTTCTTCTTGCCGATGTTTTCACAGAAAGCGGAAACCTAACCAATGCAAGACTTACGACCGATGCTGCAATGATCAAATTCCCATACAATGCTGACTTCCCATTGAAGGCAGCTAAGATCGAGATCTATCGCAGAAACTATGAAGAAGGGATCAAACTGCTAGATAATGTGCTCAAACTGGAAATCAGTTATCCTGAAGCTTATTTCTGGAAAGGAATTCTTTTTAAAGAAATAGGAGATACTAATAAGTCAATTTCAAATTTTCAGACTACGGTCGAACAGGATCCGGATTTCTATGACGCATACATGCAATTAGGATTGCTGCACAGTGCCAAAAAGAATAACTTTGCTCTTTCCTATTTTGATAATGCCAGAAAAGTTCGACCCGAAAAACTTGAACCCGTTTATTTTAAAGGAGTTTACTATCAAAAGATCGGCGAGAACAAGATGGCAGTGAAAACCTTTAAAGAGGTAGTTGGAGAAGATCCGCAGAATGCGAAAGCGCACTTTAAGATCGGAATAAATTACTATCAGATGGATTCGATAGAGAAAGCCTAC